>JACPFE010000548.1 GCA_016183145.1 Deltaproteobacteria bacterium
CTCAGGCCACGGCGCAGTCGCTCCCCCGGTCGGTGAGCGTGGGAACCATCCCGCCAGGCACGGTCTTCTACGCCCTGGCCAGCGGGCTTGCCAAGGTAGCGAGCGAGGGGGCGCCCTTCCAGGTGGTTGTCCAGCCCTACACAGGGACAAGCACATTTATTCCGTTGTTAAACTCAGGCGAAATCGATTTCGGAGTTAATAATGCCGTAGACATGGCTCTCGTTTATCAAGGGCCGGTCAAGCTTAAGATTGGCGGCCGGAACCCTTTTCCGCACACTCCCAACATAAGGCTGGTGATGCGGGGCTCCCCTCTTTTGATTGCCCCAATTGTGCGGAAAAACTCCCCCATCAAAACGATCCGTGACGCGAAAGGCCAACGCGTTGCTGGAGAGTACCCGGCGCAGTTGGCAGTCTGGTACAACGCATTCGGCTACCTGGCGAGCGCGGGGCTGACCTGGGATGATGTGAAGGTTGTGCCTGTGCCAGCCGCAAACGAAGGAGTGGATGCGCTGGTCCAAGGGCGCGCTGATATTAGCATGCACGCTGTAAACTCTGCCAAGATCAGAGAGGCCGATGCCGCAGTAGGAGTCCGCCACATTTCCATGGACTGTTCCCCCGAGGGAGAAAAGCGGCTGCGGAACGCAGTACCCGGATACTATCCCCGCTGGCTCAAGGCTCAGGAGGCTGCAGCGGTCGTCGAGGATACCTGCGTGGAAGCCTATGATATCTATCTTACAACCCATAAAGCCTCTTCTGATCAGGTCGTGGCCACCATTCTTAGGGGCATCTGGGACAACATAGATAAGCTCCCGCCACTTCACCCGACATTTCGCGAGTGGACCCGAGACCGCGCCTTAGATCCTGGCGTGACTCTTCCCTACCACCCAGCAGCGATCCAGTCATACAAGGAGCGAGGGCTCTGGTCAGCAAAAATGGATGAAGCGCAGCGAAAGCTTCTCAGTCTAAACCCGTAACCGCTCACCCCCTGCTTCTGCAAAATTAGTTCTTCTTAAGGGGATGCGACCGTAGAGAGCGGAAAACGAGCTGGCCAAATACGTCAGCCAAATACGTCCGCTTGACAGCGGTCGGCTTTTAAATATACATCTTCGCGAGATCATAAGTCCCGGGAAAGGAGAAATTCCCATGCGCTCGAAACCCTGCTGGCTTTCGAATTTCACCTCGACTCTGCTTGGCTTCGCACTACTTGTCCCCGTCTTTGCCGATGCGCAGCAGCTACCCCGCTCGGTGACCGTTGGATCCAACCCGCCAGGATCGGTCTTCTACGCCTTGGCCAGTGGCCTGGCCAAGGTAGTGAGCGGAACTACGCCGATCCAGGTGGTAGTTCAGCCCTACACCGGGACCACGGCCTTTCTCCCGCTTGTCAACAGCGGGGAGATGGATTTCGGCGTCAACAACGCCGTGGATCTGGCCCTCTCCTATCTGGGGCCAGCACGGTTGTAAATCGGCGGCCGAAACCCTTCTCCAGACACTCCCAACATTCGTCTGGTGATGCGTGGGGCTCCCCTGATGGTAGGGGCGCTCGTCCGAAAGGACTCTCCCATCAAGACGATTCATGATATCCGCGGCAAACGGGTGACGGGAGAATATCCCGCCCAAATCTCCAACTGGTACAACCTGTTCGGCTTCCTGGCCAGTGCTGGGATGACGTGGGATGACATCAAGGTAGTCCCAGTTCCAGCCGTAAACGAGGGAGTCGATGCGCTGGTCCAAGGCCGTGCCGACGTCAGCTTGCACGCCGTGAACTCCGCTAAGATCAGAGAGGCCGATGCCGCTGTCGGCATCCGCCATATCTCCATCGACTGCTCGCCTAAAGGAGAGCAGCGGCTTCGAACCGCCGTCCCCGGCTACTATCCCCGCTGGGTCAAAGCCGGCAGCGCCGCCGCCATGGTGGAAGACACCTGCGTGAACGCTTACGACATCTACCTCGTGACTCATAAGGGCGCCACCGAGCAAGTGATCACGACGATCCTCAAATCTATCTGGGACAATGTAGACAAGCTTCCTCCCTTGCATCCAACCTTCAAGGAGTGGACGCGAGAGCGGGCGGTGGATCCTGACGCGACTATTCCGTACCATCCGGGAGCGGTCCGGTTGTATATGGAGCGTGGAGTCTGGTCCGCCAAGATGGCCGAAGCGCAACGGAAGCTTCTGGCCCTAAACCCGTAGCTTGTTTATTTAAAAGGAGCCAGGCGTGACGGACGCTCTTTCCACCGCCACGAAGTTCAGGTCCCTCAGCGGAGCTAGCAAAGCAACTCTGAGGGTGCTCATCTTTTCCCTCACAATACTGGGTTCTCTCTGGGCCATGGAGATCCACCATAGCCTTTCATGGGCCTTCTTCAAAGAGCAGTACCTGGGCCTCTTTCTGGCCCTGGCCCTCGGGAGCATCTTCATCGGCACCAAGGCGCGGGCAAGAGAGCCGGGTGATCGGGTACCGTGGTACGACTGGTTGCTGGCAGCGGCCGGTTTTCTCGTGGGCGGCTATGTAACGATCATGTATCCGACCATTGCCTACCGCCTCGGAATCCTCTCCCCTGACAGATGGATTCTCGGAGGCTTGGCGATTTTTCTCGTCCTTGAAGCCACGCGCCGCCTCGTCGGTTGGAGCCTGGTATCGCTGGCGTTGGTTTTCATCCTCTATGCCAGGTTTGCCTATCTCCTTCCCGGTCTTTTCTATGCCAAGGGCTCCTCTTGGGAAAGGATTGCCAGCTACCTTTATCTCGACGCAAGCGGCCTGTTCGGCTTCCCCTTATCGGTGACGGCCAGTATGGTGGTGGCTTTCATCTTCTTTGGCCAGGCCCTTTACGCAGTCGGGGGGGACAAATTTCTCACCGATGTCGCCCTGTGTGCCATGGGTCGCTACCGTGGTGGTCCGGCTAAGGTTTCTGTTGTCTCTTCTTCCCTCTTCGGTACCATCTCGGGAAGCGCGGTTGCCAATGTCGTGATAGACGGGCCCATCACCATCCCGATGATGAGGCGGACCGGCTACCCCGCCCACATGGCGGCGGCCATCGAGGCGGTGGCCTCCACCGGCGGCCAAGTCATGCCGCCCGTGATGGGGGTAGCCGCTTTCCTCATCGCCGAGTTTCTCGCCATCCCTTACGGTGAGGTGGCCTTAGCCGCGGCGATCCCCGCCTGTTTATACTACATCGCTCTCTTTACCCAGGTGGACCTCGAGGCGGCTAGGCGTGGCCTCAGCGGGCTCCCGGTGGATCAGCTTCCAAAACTCCGCCGCGTCATGCGCAGGGGATGGGTGTTCCTTGTTCCACTCCTAGTCCTCATCTACACCCTAATGATCGATAACTGGGGGGCAGGGAAAGCCGGCATGGCCGCAGTCATTTCCACCTTCCTGGTTGGCTTGCTGCAAAAAGAGACTCGGCCGACCTTCGGTGGCTTTCTCTCCAGCATTGAGGAAACGGGGCGAACCATGCTGGACCTCGTGGCGATCACTGCTCTGGCTGGGTTTGTGATAGGAGCGCTACAGCTCTCGGGCCTGACCTTCAAGCTTTCGCTGATGTTGGTCACAGTGGCCGGCGGAAACGCTCTGCTTCTCCTCGCCCTCACCGCGATCGTCTGCATCATCCTCGGGATGGGGATGCCCACCACGATCGTTTATGTCATGTTAGCGGTCCTGGTTGGGCCGGCTTTGACACAGCTCGGCATCATGCCGCTCGCCGCCCATCTTTTCATCTTCTATTTCGGCATGATGTCCATGATCACACCGCCAGTTTGCATGGCTACCTACGCGGCCGCCGCCATCGCGCGATCAGATTTCTGGAGTACCGGATGGATGGGGATGAGACTGGGGATCGTCGCCTACGTGGTCCCGTTTGTCTTCGCGTTTCACCCAGCTTTGCTCTTCAAGGGAACAATCGACGAGATCATAATGGCCGCCCTTACCGCGCTAGCTGGGGTCATCTTCCTCGGGGTCGGTGTTTCCAGCTATCTCTTCCGCCCGCTCGGTTGGGTCAAGTGTACGATGATGAGCCTGGCCGGCCTGCTTTTAATCCCGTCTCCTTCAGGTCTCTATTGGCTTGCCGCCAATGTTATCGGCTTGGCCCTCGGTCTGCTCGTCGTGGTGGGGGAGTGGAAAGGTCGCTCTGTGCGCGACGTGCCCCTCGCTCAGCCTAACAGCAGCGGGTTGTGAAGTGGCGCCGTCCAGGCGCGACACGGAGATGCGAAGTCAGCTCTCCCTCGTTGATTGACGGCCCTGGTTCGGATAGAGTGCATCAAACTAGACTTCCGTTTAAGGAGGTTAAATCTCATGGGTATGCTTAATCGTAAATTGATTCTGCCGGCAATCTTTTTTCTGGCGTTTGCCGGCCTGGCGCAAGTGGTGCTGGAGAGTTACGCCGACGCCCGCGCTGGCGGCGGCCGTTCGGGCGGGTCGCGCGGCTCCCGAAGTTTTCAGGCGCCCAGTAGGCAGGCGCAACCGAGTCCATCTCAACCGCGGCGGGAAGCGGCGGCGCCGCAACAACCCGGTCCAATGGCACCGCAACCCGGCGGCTTTATGCGTGGGATCGGCACAGCCATCCTCGGTGGTTTCTTGGGCTCCATGCTTTTCTCCGGCTTGGCCCACGCGGGGATCGGGGGATTGGGCGGCAGTGGCTTTGGCATGATAGAGATCCTGCTTTTGGCGGGGTTAGGCTATTTCCTTTACCGCAAGTTCCGCAGTCCCGCCGTAGCGACCGGATACGGTTCGATGCAGTATCAGAATACACAGCCCTATATGCAACCCGCACCGGAGCCGGCGCCGGTTCAACAAGCACCGTCCTTCGATCAGATTGACTATCGATCCTTGACGATGATGGACCGGAGCTTCAATCCCGAACAGTTCCTGAAGAGCGCGCAGGACACTTTTTTCAAAGTTCAGGGCGCGTGGAACAAACAAGACACCGCGGCGCTGGGAGCGCTTTGCGGCTCTGAGTTGATGAAAACATGGGGACAGGAGATCAACGAGCTTCGCTCCCGCGGTCAACAAAACAAGATGGAGAATATCGCTTTGCGCGAAAGTGAGATTACCGAAGCATGGACGGAGAGCGGCGAAGACTTCATTACGGTCCGCATCAAGGCGAATCTTTTAGATTACACCGTCGATCATAAGACCGGGGCCGTGATCAGCGGCAGCAACTCGGAAGCGGTGGAGTTTGAAGAATACTGGACCTTCACGCGTCCCGTCGGACCCAACTCCTGGAAACTGGGCGCGGTGCAGCAGGCTTAACGAGCCATCGATGAATTCACCCCGGCAGCGCACCTCTATGGTGCGTCGCTTGGAGTTGACCGCAGGATCTGTCTCTGAAATTTTTCTTGGCTTAAAACAACCCTCGGCTGTAAGCTGAAAGATTGAAAACATGTCGGCTTGAAGCGGACCGGGAAATGGCCCCGACCGTCATTCCCGCGAAAGCGGGAATCCAGTTCAGTCCCGGTTCAGCCTGGATGCCCGCCTGCGCGGGCATGACGAACTGGGTTGCCCTTGTCGCTGCATACGGTGCTCATGTTCAGTCGGCTCACATTTCGCCGAATCTTGCTTCGCCTGAAGGCGAGGGATTTAAGCGTCCCCGAAAGAGACAGGATTGGTAGGCGCTACATTCCAGTAATCTTTTTCGCCTGCTCAACCACCTCGCGGGGTTGGGCCATAACGTCCTTGGTCAACTCTTGCAGCTCCTCGCCTGTGGACGGGTCCATGTCCATTTTACCCTTTTTGGCCTCGGCTATCAGTTCAGGGTCTTTCATCGATTTGGCGTGCGCCTCGCGCAGAAATTTTACGCGCTCTGTAGCCGTACCCGGAGCGGCAAAAATCGGACTGCCGAACTCGGCGCCGGCAAGAATTACCCGGACAACGCGGCGGTTGATATCGGGAGTCTTGTATTGATCCATCAGCTCATAGATCGTCGGTATCTCCGGCGCTCTGGCATCGCGCTTACTTCCGGTTTGAAGCAGCAAGCGAACAAAGCCTCTCTTGCCCCAACTGATAAACGGCTCGCGACCAAAGTAAGGATCGATGCTCATCCCACGGCATACCACCTCGCCTTTCTCAACGGCCAAATCAACCTCAGCGCCACCCGGGTATCCCATCACCATATTCAACTTTCCACCGAGGACCTCATGCACAATTCTGGTCAGAAGATAACCCGAACTGGTAGTGCCGGTTTCACCGCACTTGGGTGGCTCTTTCGCTTTCATAATATCTCCGACCGACTTATAAGGGGTGTCGGAGCGCATATAAAAAACCAAGTGCCTTTTATCCTGGGTACCGATCCAGTGGAATCTGCGCACGTCGAATTTGACCTCGTCGCGCCCCACGAGCTGATCCATGTAAATGTTGGCGCTCGGCATCCCGACGGTTAACCCGTCAGGTTTCGCTACGCCGTAGACATAGTTGGCCGCCACCACCGATCCAGCGCCCGGCATGTTCTGGACGATGAACTCCGGATTCCCGGGAATATGTTTCCCCAGATGCCGGGCGACGACTCGCGCCCAGCGATCGTAGAATCCTCCGGGGGTGAAACCGACGACTAGCCTGATGGTCTTACCCTTGAAGAAAGGTTCGCTTTGAGCCTCAAGGGCAGCCGGCGATCCCAACAGGACGATTACCAAGGAAAATAAGAGCGCCAAGGCCGGGATAATAAAAGCAGCGCGGTTCTTCATGATCACCTCCTAAAGCCAATCGATATCCGCCGGGAAAAGTTATCACCCGTTAGACGCATGTACATTACTACTCTTTCGGACTGAAAGAAAAGAGAGATGCACAACCCAGGCTCAACATCCGGCTCTCACCGCGGATTACGTTTCACTTCATCCCGGCTACGTCCCGATAAGGGGTCAGGAGCCTTTCGGGAAGGGCTCCTGACCCCTTAGTCTCAGTCCTCAGTCCTGGTTACTCAGTACTTATTGTTCTTATCGGATCTGAAAAATTTCTTTCCACAGTTTCTCGTACCTCGGGAACTCTTTGCCGTCGTCGAGGGTCAACATGTACGCCGCTGTGGGGCGCACTTTTTCCACAGGCTCCACGTTGGGATGTGCAGGGGTCTCGCCCGCCCGGGCGTAGACGCGCTGGCCCTCCTCGCTGATCGCCCAGCGGGCCCAGAGCAATGCTGCATTCGGGTGCGGCGCGCCTTTTAGAATGGAAACCGCGCCGCCGACTTCGCCCACTCCCTCGGTCAAAAGCGGCTGAATCGGCGCGCCCTTTTTCATCCGGGGCGGAAAGTGGTGCGCGTAACAGGTGAAGCAAATCGCCCGCTGGCCCGCCACCAGGAACTCGGCGAGCTGGGAGTGGCCGCGATGAAACTCAACCTGGTTTGCCGCGATTCTCTTGAATAGATCGATGGCCCGGTCATCGCTGTTATATTTGCGCTTGGCCAGGCCGATCAGCAGTTGGTAGTCCCTGGGCTCGCCCATTAAAGCGGTTTTCCATTTCGCGCTGGCCAGGTCTTCGAACCCCTTCGGTTCCTCCCCCTTTTTGACGAGCTGGGTGTTCCAACCGATGATGTAGAACTGCGTGTCGGTGGCGACCCAGTGTTCGCTTTTGAGTTGGGCCGGGTAAGCCGCAGCCTCTGGAAGCACAATGGGGTCGATCAGTTTTTGCTCCGCCATCTGCGCCATATAGGGCAACGCGCCGCCGAATACATCGGCGATGACGCGCCCGCCGCGCATTTCGGCGACGTGGCGCGCGACCAGCTTATCGGCCGTGGCATCAAAGTGATCGATGGTCACGCCGGGAAATCTTTTCATGAACGCCGGAAGAATCACTTCCGTGGATCTCTGGGAAAGGGCGAGGTAGAGGTTGATCTTGCCCCCTTCCTTCTTCGCTTTCTCGTAAAGTTCGTCCAGCGACTCCGGCTTCGCGGGCGCCGAAGCGGCAAAGACAACGCGGCCGGCAATGAGCGTCAGCGCGGCGACGAGCAGGCATCCGGTTACGCCGATTCCCAAGCGACGCGCCAAAGATTTGCGGTTTTTCATACGACCTCCTTGGTCAAACTAAACAACCCTCGCCTCGAAGGCGAGGGCTTTCAATTCTCGTCGGTTCGAAGCCAACAAGGAGCATTCCCTCTCCACCACGTCTTCGTGGGGGAGAGGGTGAGGGTGAGGGGGAATTCGCCGAGGACGCAACGCATGCGAACCCTCACCCCTGCCCTCTCCCGCAAAGCGGGCGAGGGTGATCTCGCTTGTCTCCTTTGGAGACATCGCGGAACGTACTTCGCCTCGATGCGAGGAGTTTCCACCATACCCGAAGGAGACACCGAAACCATCAGCCAACCGATTCAGAGGAAACTGCGCGTTTTTAGTACGGGGAAGCTGGCGGCGTCAAGAACAATGCAAGGCGGCCTATTCTTGCGGGTAGACTTCGCCGTACTTCTGCGTCGCTTCGCTGCCGCCGCAGATATAGATCGCGTCGCCCGCCTGAAAACGGAATTCTTCGCCGAACTCGACATGCAAATCATCGCCGCGCTCGACGGCGACCACCGAACAGCCGGTCCTCTCGCGAATCGCCAGCTCGGCCGGCCGGCTCCCTTCCAAGCCACGCGCCGCGACCTTCACCACGCGCAGCACGGGATCGACGGCGACGGATTCCTTGCCGAGCAGGCGCCAGGCGAGCAGTTGGCCCGACACCTGGCTGATCGACAGCGCGAAGTCCGCCCCGGCAGCGTAGATGCGCTCGACGTTTTCCGCCCTGTTTACGCGCGCGATGACCGGCACGTCCGGCGCCATGTCCTTCACGATGACTGTGGCAAACAGCGTAGGGGAGTCAGCGCTCAGAGCGAGAACCACCGCTTGAACGTTTTCCACGCCGGCTTGTTTCAGTATCTGGCCGTCGAGTACGTTGCCCAGCAGATTGACCGCCGGACCCGGCTGGCTGTCGACGACGAAAGTCTCTTCGCCGGCATCGCTCAACAACTCGACCACCTTACGCCCGACTTCGCCGCCGCCGCAGACGAGAAAGGGTCCGTGCCGACGCAACTGCGTGGTTCCGGCACAGACCGCCATAAAACGCTGGATGCTGTCCGGCGTGCCCACCAGGACTAAGATTCCCCGGGGCTCAAGCCGCATTTGGGGCGTGACCGGTGTGACCAGCTTGCCGCCGACCCACTGGCCGATGACGGTTACGCCGGTGTGCTGACCGATGCCCGCTTGCGCCAGGGTCTTGCCCGCGAGAACGCTGTCGCGCATGATGCGCGCCTCACTCACTTGCAGCCTGTGGCCGAGCTGTTGTATGCCGGCCACCGTCGGGCTCACCTTCTGGCTGGCCCGCGCCGCCAGCGCCGCGCCCAGAATATGGCGCGGCGTGTAAGCCCCGCTGGCCCCGGCCAAGATGATCGGCTGGCGGTGAAACGGGTCTTCCACCAACGCGAGAATTTCACCGGCGTAGCCAAATTGGCGCGCGGTAAGAATCGCCGCCGCGTTGCGGTCATCCGTGCTGTTGACGATCAGGGCGCGCGCCTTGTCGAGATGGGTTCGTTCCAGCACGCCCTCATCGAGATTGCCATAAACCACCTTATGCCCATGTTCCACGAGCCGGCGCGCTTCGGCTTCTTCCTCCTCGACCACCAAGGTCGCCACATTCGCCCGTTCTAATTCTTCAAGCAAGGTGGCCACCGTCGGCCCGTAGCGAAAGATTACGACATGATCCTTGACGCTCGGAATTTCCTTGGGCAGGCGTGTCTCGAAGCGTTCCTCGAGGAATGGAATCAAGTAAACGGGAAAAACCAGGAAAACGATAAACACCCCGATGAACTGCACCAGCACGACGTACAAGACCATCAGCGGGTGCCGCCAAGACGAATCGGCCCCGTAACCGGTCGTCGACAGGCTTTCCCCCGCCCATTCCAATGCGTCCCAAAAATTCCGCGGCTTGCCTTCGAGGTAGGTCATGCCCGCCATGTACAAAATGGCCGTTACGAGGAGCAATAAAATCACCACGCCAAGAAGCGCGAGCAGACGTTTTTGTGATCGAGTCATCGATGGTATGGTTTTTTTTCAACGTTTCCGAATCGATGCGCGCGGCCAGCCGTCCATCGCCCAGGCGATTACAGATGAAAAGTTGTCAACTTCTGTCCGGCTTAAGCTCTCATTAGCATGGTAACTAGCGGGTATTCAAGGAAAAACAAGCAAGAAGCCGGCCTTTGGCGATCATATCATCAGGTTCATGCCTCGGCGGCCATTTTTCTATTGACACAACCCCGTTTCCCGCGATAGCCTCCCGGCCAGTATGTCCCACGCCTTTGCACTCATGTTGAGCCTGGTCATGTTAGTCTCCGCGGCCGCCGCGGCCCACATTAAAGACGGCGTCGCTGAGATCCCAATCATCATTGCCTTGGCGCAGGAAGGCCCGTCACTCTACGATCCCTATGCTTCCGAGGACGAAGATTATCCTCAACCGATACCGGTTCGTCTCCTGCGCGGCAACTCAGCGGAAAAATGGATCAACGTTCTCAAGGCGAGAATCGGCATGGTATCGCCCGAAGGCTCACAGCGGCCTTCTCTTCATCCTTCGGCTTCGTCCCAACAGAGTTTCTATCATCGTCAAGAAATCCTGCGCATTTAGAATTTTTCTTAGCTGCCGTCTTTGTCGTTCTCCAGGATTCGTTTGTCATTTTGCGCGGTTCATGGCCGGGCCCGGCTCCGAGTTAGGAGGACTGTGGTCGGACAACTGATCGGATGGTTTTTTTATCGCACCGCTCCACGAACGGGTCGGGCGGTTGAATCGGCCGGTCACGAAAAACGGAGTGCTTTATGAAGCTAGATAGAACCGGAAGCGTGCCGCAATGGGGCGAGTCCCTATTCCATAACGACCCCATGACTTCGACTGACTATTTCGATTCGCTCAAGCGAACGCTTCCCATAGAGTCGGAAAAAAGACTGATGTTGGCGGTACTGCAGGATGCCGTCGAGTGTTATCAGAAATACCTTGTGGCGCGACGGGGAAAGGACAAAAATCTTTTTAGCGAAGCCGAGGCATGGATCTTAGAACAAGATAATCGCTCGGCCTTTTCGTTTGATAACGTTTGCGACTCGCTGGGACTGGCGCCGAACTATGTGCGCGCCGGCTTGCTGAAGACCAAAGACCGGTTGCTCTCCCGCCGGCGCGAGCACGAACCATCGGGAACCGGTCCTGCCGCCAAAGGGCGGCGCCCACCACGGAAACGGCGCGCCGCGTAGCCGGTGGTTCGAGCCCGAACCAGCAAATTTCAATCTGCCTCGGCTCTAGCGGATTTTAGGCCGCGGATCGGCGCAAAGGGGTTATTCTAACTGGCATCTCCTCGTTGGGGGCGGCGACTTCTCGGACGCACCAGCGCTTCGCGAACGCCGCCCCTTCTTTCTCAACTAATCCATCCCGAAAAAGAGATTGATTTGGGCGACGGGTTGCGATAACCCTTCGCCTGAGTGGCCGGCTCCATTTCCGCCAGTGCGGCGAAGCGCCGGGAGCGTCGTGGTGAGAAAGTTCTTGTCGGGTGGAGTTGGTTCTTAGGGTTCATCGCGGAAGCGAAAAAACAAGGGTTCAACGCCGAGCACATTCCCGGCGCGGAGCTCGAAGCGCTGGCGAAAGAGGTGTTGTCGCAACCGGCGGATGTCATCGCCTCGCTGAAAAAAGTCATGGGTGAATAGGAGGATAATATGGAAAAAATCGGCTTTGTCGGAACCGGCGCGATGGGGAGTGCGTTACTTTCGCGCCTAAAATTGGCAAACGTCGTTGCCACGGCCTTCGACATCGCGCCCGCGGCCATGGAGAAAGCGCGCGCGGAGGGTGCCGAAATCACTTCGTCGGCGAAAGCGGTTGCGCAAGTCTCAACCATCATTGACGTCGTCGTGCGCACCGACGCAGCAGTCTTAGACTGCACGCTGGGCAGCAACGGCATCCTGGAAGGCGCGGCGCCGGGATCGCTGGTATTGCTTCACAGCACGATTCGGCCGACGACGACGAAAAAAGTCGCCGAGGCCGCGGCGGACAAAAGAGTCAACGTGATCGACGCCTGCATGACGGCGGTGCCTAGCGTCGTGCGTCAGGGCGGTCTTACGTTTCTTGTCGGCGGGCAAAAAACGTTCTTCGAGCGCGCCAAGCCGCACCTGCTCAACATGGCCAAGGACGCCGTTCACATGGGTCCGCTCGGCTCCGGCAACGTCGCCAAGCTTTTCAAGAACATGGTCACCGCCTCCGAGGCGCTGATCATCTATGAAGCCTTACAGATCGCCAAGGCCGGAGGGATCGGTTACCAAGCGGCCCTCGATCTCATGCAAAGGACCAGGGGCCCGCATGTCTTGGACCGCGTGGAGATGAGATTCGATCTCTCTGGTGGAGACTTGAAGTTCAACACCGGGACGAATCTCTACGACAAGGATTTGCCGCTTGCCGCGGAAGTGGGCAAGAGCCTCGGGGCCGATATTCCAGTCGTCGAAGCGCTCGCCAAATTAGGAATCAAGTTAAACGGCGGCAAGTGCAGTATCTAGCTTCGTCGCCCGGACTTTCAGGCCCGGCTCGATCGACGCCGAGCCAAGCTAACGAACGCCGCTTGGCAAATTTCCCGGGAGTTAAAAACTCTCGGATTCGAATATTGCTCCCGCCAAGGCGTCAAGACGCTAAGTTCCGAAACCATTTTTTTCCTTTGCGCCTTTGCGTCTTTGCGGGAGATATTCCGAGACCGATCGGTCCGCGAAGCGCACCCTACGAAAACCTTCGCGTCCGGAGCCTGTGGTGAGCAACGTCGAACCATGCCTTCGTGGTGAAATTTCTTATGCCGCTCGTAGCCGGGCGCGGTCATGCGGTAACTCCAAATGATCGAGGCTCGGCCCTATCGGGACGATGCCCGTGGGGTTCACGTTTAACTGGCCGTAGTAACCTTCCTTGATCTTCTGCAGATCGAATGTCTCTCTAATTCCCGGCCACTGATAAAGCTCGCGCAGGTAGTTGGCGAGATTCGGGTAGTCCTGAACGCGCCGCAGGTTGCACTTGAAGTGGCTGTAGTAAACCAGGTCGAAGCGCAGCAGCGTCGGAAAGGCTCGCCAATCGGCCTCGGTGATGCGCTCGCCCGCCAAGTAGCGCCGCTCGCCGAGCTGTTTTTCCAAAGTATCGAGACATAGAAAAACCTTGCGCACAGCGTCATTGTAAGCTTCCTGGCTGCGGGCGAAGCCCGCGCGGTAGACGCCGTTGTTGAAATGGCTGTAAACGAAATCGTTGATGCGGTCGATCTCGCCGCGTAAATCCTCCGGGTAAAAGTCGTAATTGACAGTGGTGAAAGCGCCGAACGCGGCATTGAACATGCGGATGATTTCAGACGACTCATTGTTGACGATGGTGCGCCGCTCGCGGTCCCACAGAGTCGGCACGGTGACTTTGCCGGAATAGTTGGCGTCCGCCGCCGCATACACCTGATACAAACGGAAAACGCCGTCGTCACATGGTTGGAAATCGTCAATCGCTTCTGAGTATGCCCAGCCTTTATCCTTCGGCCGGTCGGCATTCGACATGGAGATCGCTCCCTCGATCGCCTTGAGCTTGCGCATGATGATGGTCCGGTGCGCCCAAGGACAGGACGGTGAAACGAAAAGATGATAGCGTCCCGCTTCGGCTTTAAAACCACGCTCGCCCGAAGGACCCGCGCTCCCGTCCGCGGTGATCCAATGACGGAACCGCGAATCAGCCCGGATGAAATGACCCCGGTCGTCAGCGGAGATCCGATCATCGTCAACCCACTTGCCGTCGATCATCAGGCCCATGGCATCTCTCCTTTTCTCGGCTCTCATCGATCATTTATCAGAAGCCCGCCGGGTAAAAAAGCGCTGGCGCCCCGTCCCAAAATTTCCCTGAGACAGTCGGAGCACCTCGATCGTCAACGCGCGAAAGCGAATCCAGAACCCC
>JACPFE010000549.1 GCA_016183145.1 Deltaproteobacteria bacterium
GAGCAACTGTGGGGGTTTGCCGTGAACAGAGAGTCACTTAAATCCTTAAATCAGGAGCGACCATGGGCTTACGAATGATCGTTTGCGCCAAGCAAGTCCTCGATCCCGAGACACCGTCATCCGTATTCAAGATCGATCGTCAGGCCAAGCGAGCGATTCCACCGCCGGGGGCAGATCCCGTCGTTAATGGGTTTGACGAAATTGCCGTGGAGGCCGCGCTGCGGATCAAGGCGGCGGTGGGAGGCACCATTACCGTTGTCTCTATGGGACGAAGTTTCGCGATGGATGTAATTAAAAAGCCTCTTGCCATGGGCGCCGACGAACTCATCCTGTTGCAGGACGATGCCTTCGACACGGTAGATTCGTTTATTGCTACGAATGTCCTGGCTGCCGCCGTTCGAAAAATAGGTCAGTTCGATATGATCCTCTGTGGTCGACAGGCTTCGGATTGGGACAATGCCCAGGTGCCGCTGGGATTGGCGGAGCTGTTGGATTTGCCCTGCCTGCCGTTTGCCAAGAACCTGGAACTGAAGAACGGTTCGGTGCTCATTCAGCGCGTCACCCCGGACGGAGAAGAAACGCTGGAGGCGTCGTTGCCCGCGGTTGTAACGGTGAGTAACGAGTTCGGTGAACCCCGCGCCCCCAACATCAAGGGCATCATGGCGGCCACGAGGGCAAAGCCCACCGTATGGGGTTTGGCCGACCTGGATGTCGATCTCGCTACGTTGGCCAGAGCCGAACTGGTTGATCTCTTTATTCCGGAGCGGGAAGCGCGCTGCGAGATCATTCAAGGCGAAGACGATGCCGAAGTTGGGCGGAAACTGGCCCTGAAGCTGAGAGAGGCGAAGCTCATTTAAAGGGGGGGCGGCATGTCGGAGGCAAACGGCATCCTGATTGTTGGAGAGCTCATTGACGCTCGACTGAGCAGCGTAACCAGTGAACTGCTCAATGCGGGAGGCCAATTAGCCGCAAGTCTGGGGCAGCCCCTTTATGCGGTCCTTTTGGGTACTAATCTGCAAAATGCCGCGCAGGAGGCGATGAGTAATGGGGCGAGCAAGGTTTTTCTCGCCGAGCACCCGCTATTAAACGAGGAGCAGGTAGAGGCTCATGTTACCGCGCTGCAACAGGTCGCAGAGCAAGTGCAGCCGAGTATTTTACTCATTGGGCGTACTCAACTCGGCCGCGAGCTGGGGCCTCGGCTCGCGTTTCGACTCAGGGTTGGATTAGCCCAGGACGCAGTGGCTCTGACTGTAGAGCCCGGTACTCAACGGCTCCTGGTTACCCGGCCAGTGTACGGCGGCAATGCCTTGGCCGTTGTGACGATGAAGCGTAAACCACAGATCGTCACAGTTCGCCCGAAAGTCTTCGAGGCCGCAACTAACGACAAAACCACTGAGGGTGAGTTAGTCCGGGTTGCTGTTGAGATTCCAAATTCCGTCGTGCGGAGCCGAGTGGTTGAGCGAGTCGCTCAGGAAACCGCCGGCGTCAAGATGGAGGAGGCTCGGGTGGTGGGGGGTGGGGGACGAGGATTGGGGGGACCGGCGCCCTTCGCCGAGTTGGAGAAACTCGCAAAGCTACTAGGTGGCGCCGTGGGCGCCTCGCGACCCGCCTGCGATGCGGGATGGATCGATCCAAGATTTCAGATCGGCCTTACGGGTAAGACCATCACACCGGAGCTCTACATCGCCGTGGCTATTTCCGGGGCTTGCCAGCACATGGCGGGTTGTTCCGGAGCGAAGGTCATCGTCGCGGTGAACCATGATACCGAGGCAGAAATTTTCAAACAGGCTCGATACGGCGTAGTCGGCGATTGGAGAAAAATCGTCCCCGCATTTACTGAGGCGATTCGAGAGTTGGTGAGTTAGCGGCGACTGTGGTGTCTCTTAAGTTCAGATACTAAACCGTGCGTCATTCCGGCCAACCCCCGCGAAAGCGGGGGGCGAGCCGGAATCCAGGGCTTCGAAGGACCGCTGGATTCCCGCTTTCGCGGGAATGACGACAGAGGGCCGCCCGTTATGTGACCGGACTTTTGAGACACTACACTACTACATCTGTTTTCCAAAGGAGACAAACATGCTCGATTTCGATCTGACGGAGGAGCAAAAAGCGCTGCAAAAGATGGCACGGGACTTCGCCGAGAAGGAAATCCGGCCCATCGCTGAGAAGCTCGACAAGTCACAAAATCTCTTGCAGGACTTTCCCTGGGAGATGATCAAGAAGGCGGATGCGCTCGGACTGCGCACGATTGCTCTGCCCGAGGAGTACGGGGGACCGGGGTATGACTTGCGCACCTGGGTGGTGCTGATTGACGAGCTCTCCTATCCGGACGTCGCCTGCGCGAAGATTTTGACCCAATGCTGGAAAGGCGCGCGCCGGCTCGCCGAGCAGGGAACCAAGGCGCAGAAGGACCGCTACCTGACCGCTTTTCGAGACGACCCGACTTACCTTCTAGGAGGAGCGCGAACCGAACCCGGGTCAGGCTCGGACAACCAACTCCCTTACGAGGCGCCCAATGCTGGAGTGATGCTGACTGCCCAGCGTCAGGGGGACCACTACGTTCTCAACGGCCGCAAACATTTTATCTCCAACAGTCCGGTCGCCAAGATGCTGGTTGTGACCGCCCGCGTGGATAAAACCGTTGGCGGCGTCGCAGGGAGCCGTAGCTTCATTGTGCCCACCGACACCCCGGGCTTCAAGGTCGCTTCTGTACACGACAAGACGGGCTTCCGCATGTATCTCCAGGGCGAACTTGACTTTGATAACGTGAAGGTGCCGGTGGAAAACCTGCTGGAGAAGGAAGGCGGAAGGGGCGGCGCCGAAGGGGTCGCAAGCAAAGTCGAACTTGCCGCCCATGCCATGACACTCGCGCGAGCTGCCTTGGACGCCGCCATCAAATACGCCAACGAGCGTATTCAAGGCGGTCAAGCGATCATTCACCATCAGGCCGTGGCAATGGACATTGCCGAGATGTACCAAGTCCTACACGCCGGGAGAACCCTTTTATGGCGATTAGCCTGGGCCGGAGATACCGGCCAAGCGGACCCCGCGCTGATGCACTCGACCAAGGTTTTTTGCACGGAGGCGGCGCTCAAGATTTGTCTTACCGCGATGGAGATATTCGGCGGCAGCGGCGTGATGCGAGAATTGCCGATGCAAAAATATGTCCGTGATGCCATGGTGTTTCAGCATATGGATGGCACCCAACAGATTAATCGAATTAAAGTTGGCAGGATTCTCGCAACGCGATTCAATCAGGAAGGACGACTTTCCCGATAACCAGACAACGGCCATTCTTTAAAGTGGGCGTGTCCATGAGCGGCGCGGGCAAAAGGTTAGCTGTCTTGGTTTTTTTCCTGTTCGCCGTCTTAAATAACGCTTTCGCACAACGAATAAATTTTTCGTTTAGTTCCCTTACAGGCACGCAATCTCCTCTTTGGGTTGCCAAGGAGGGGGGCTTTTTCAAACAGCATGGCCTCGACGCACGGCTGGTCTACATTCCGGGCGGCAGCGTGGTCGTGCAAGCGATGCATTCCGGCGAACTGCAATTCGGTGTCTCGGGACCCGCGGCGGTCATCCGGGGCAATCTGGGAGGCGCGGATTTCGCGTTTGTGGCGGTTGGCAGCAACAAGATCGATTTCGTACTGGTCACAGCCAAATCCATCACCAAGGTACAGGATCTAAAGGGCAAGAGGGTAGGAGTAGGGCGGTTCGGAGGCGGCCCCGACTACAGCAGCCGGATCGTTTTTGAGAAGCTGGGTCTCAAACCGGAAAAAGATATTAATCTGCTGCAAACTCTGGGCGGCCAGCCGACCCGCTTGGCAATCCTTGAGTCGGGAGCGATGGAAGGAGTCGTCATCACTCCTCCATTTACTCTGCAGGCCAAACAGTTGGGATTCAACCTGCTCCTGGAATATTCCAAGGTCATCCCAAATTATTTTTCCTCGGGGTTCATTACGACTCGGAGATATATCCGGGAGAATCCGCAAATTGTCGAGAATACCGTCAAGTCGCTCATGGATGCGATGAGGTACCTCTTCTCAAACGAGGATGGCACGATCAAGGTCGTCGGTCGCTACATGAAAATTACCGATGAAGCGTTTTTGCGGAGTTATTACCGCGAGGCGCTGCTGGGGCAGATCAACAGGACCTTACAGCCCAATCCCAAAGCGATCGAGTTCATTCTAGACGAAGAACGCAAGACAAACCCGGCGGCCGAAAGGGTGAAGCCTGAGGATTTTATGGATACGAGGTTTCTCGACAAACTGCGCAAGGAAGGATACTGAGTGTCGGGAGAATAACTCTTTGGGTTCTTCCGGTTTTAGTGTGAAAGAGTATTCACCACGAAGTGGGCCATGATCTTACGCTCGCCCGCCGAGAATGAAAATGGAGGGATTTCCTTCCACATGGTGCCCTCCTCGACTCGTCATTCCCGCGCACGCGGGAATCCAGGTTTGTTGCGCCGAATTAGCCTGGA
>JACPFE010000552.1 GCA_016183145.1 Deltaproteobacteria bacterium
AAACGGCCCCTACTCCGATGTTGCAGAGAAAGTATCGCGCAATCTCGCGTTCTGTCAACGGCAATGGTAAAGCGTCGGCGTCGTCGAGGCTTTGTTGCGTTAGACCAAGATCCAATAGTTCGAAGCTCTTTCTCCTATGCCGCCCTCGCCGCGCTTTCGCTAGAAGATTGAAGACTGGAAGATTTTGCCTGCCTTGCGTTAATTGCCTGACTTCCATGTGACAATCGAGAGAGACTCACGCAAGAAGAAATTGGGCCTTCTACTTTTTGTGTATGGGTCAATGTCTGTTCCCGCCATTTCTGCTGCTGATACTTGACGCCGCAGTTGTTGTTTGAGTTTCGGATAGAATCCATGCCAAAAGACCGCTAGGTTCTCGTTAGGCGTTAGGCGAGAGGCGTTAGGAGGAAATGGCTGCTCAATTTCGACGCCAGACAATTCGCGCGTCGTCCCGTCTGGACATCCCACGTTCATAACGAAAACTTCTCGTCCTGCCATCTTTCATCTTCTTGATGACTCTTGTCATGTTTTCGCAATTGCGAAAACGTGAAAAGCGTCGCTGCGGTGGAAGAGGTAAGCTACCGGCAGTCTCGGCTGAGATGGCCGGCTTTTCTGTTTTGTGGTTATTGAATTCAATCCGCTGCGCGTTAACGTATAAGGGTTCCCGAACAGAGTGTGTTCCCGTGGAAGGACTGGATCATGGCTAAATGGTTTTTCGAGCCAGGGCATACGGCGGCGGAGTTTTGCGTACGTCACATGATGGTGACCTATGTCCGGGGCCATTTCAAAAACGTTCACGGCACGCTCTTTTTCGATCCGGCAAACCCGAGCGCCGCTTCGGTCGAAGCCACGATCGACGCTGCGGGGATCTGGACCGGGGAAGCGGACCGCGATACTCATCTCAAGAGTTCGGACTTTCTCGACGTCGAACATCACCCAAAGATCACGTTCAAGGGGGATCAAGTTGAGGTGATCGGCGAGAATGACGCCGTTATCACCGGCGAGTTGACGATTCGGGAAATCACTCGCACCGTGGCGCTTCGCGTTCATTACTTAGGTCAGTGGCAAACCCCCTGGTGGGAAGACGGAGTCGATAAGGGCCCGAAGACGAGGGCAGGTTTTATGGCCACCGCGACAATCAACCGGCACGACTTCGGCGTGAGTTGGGACGCCCGTTTGGAGAACGAGGGGGTTGTCGTCGGCATCACGATTGAAATCACGATTGACGCTGAAGCGATCCTGCAAGAATTTTGATTCCTTGCGGCACACACGGTCGTGAAGCCCTCCAGCGCCGATGGGCCTATGCAGTCGTCGTTCCAAGCAGCTCACGACAGGCCGTATCCAAGAGTGGCGCTGCCCCGGATTTAAGTATCTTTACTCTCTTGCAGAAGTGTTGAGTCGTGGAACTATGACCCAGAGATCCCGGTACAGATTATCTCGGCATCGGTCTATAAGTTGACACAGGAGTCGCGCAATGATTAGTTTGAAATAGGGGCGCACAGTTCCTTCAGCGAAGGGGCTAAAAGTGAAAAAGGCGCTTTTTATCATTGTTGGCATTCTAGTAGTCCTGGTCGTGGCGGTCATTCTGGTCCCGCCTTTCATTGATCTCGGCGCGCACAAGGGCCGCTACCTCCCACTGGTGGAGCAGGCCTTGCAGCGCAAGGTGGACGTCGGCGAGATCCGCCTGAGAATCGTGCCATCGCCCGCGATCCGCCTCTCCGCGCTGCAAGTCTCCGATAATCCCGCATTCTCCAAAGATCCCTTTTTCAGCGCCGAGCGGGTGAGCCTGCGCCTCAAGCTCGGTCCTCTTTTTAGAGGACAGTTCCAGGTGGAGGAATTCATTCTCGAGAAGCCGGTTGTAAACCTGATCAAAAAGCCCGACGGAACGTTTAACTTTGCGGACATGGCGGAGAAGAGGGAAGGGACGGCGAAAAAGGAGAAGAAAGAACCGGCGTCCCAGCCGAAGGAGGCGATGAATCTTGCCGAGCTGGTCCCTGCCCTGCTGCGTCTCGATCAAGGCTCGGTCACGTTGCAAACCGTCGGGCAAAAGCCGCTCCAGATCCGCGGGATCGACGTATCGCTGAAGGATTTCTCGGCCGAGCGCCCGTTTCCCTATCGCATCGCGTTGAGCCCGCCCGGCCTTAAGCCGGTCTCGCTCGAAGGGCAGATGCGCTACCAGGACACTCAGGCGGTGCTCACCTTGAAAGACAATCATCTCAAAGCCGAAGGCATCGACTTTGCCGTGAACGGGACCATTTCCAATCTTACGAGCGCTCCGCGGCTGGACCTTTCCCTGGCCAACGACCGGTTCGACATCAAGCCGATCATTCAACTGCTCTCGTCAGCGGGAATGGCGCCCAAGGAGCTGGAAGCCTCGGGGCCGGTCGGTTTGAGGGTGACGGTGACGGGACCTTCCAATAACGTCGTTTCTCAGATCCAGACCAAGCTCGACAACGTCAAGGTCAGCGACAGCCGGGCCTTCAAAGGGAATGTCACTGGCGAGATTCAATTGTCCGTGCCGTCGGGGGGTGATTCGCCGGTTCGAAGCATGCGCGGCAACGGCCGCCTCGCCGCGCGGGACGGCGAGCTCACCAACGTCGATTTGGTACAGAAGATCGAACAGATCACCGGGCTGATCGGCATGTCGAAAGAGCAGCGCGGCGGCGCTACGACGTTCAAGAGCTTGGAGACCGAGTTCGGCATCGCGGGCGGGATAGTCGACTTCAAGCGCATTCATCTGCTGAGTCCGGTGATGGAGGCCGAAGGAGGCGGGAAAATGAATTTGGAGCCGCAGACGTTGGATATAGGTATCGAGGCCGCGCTCGCGCCCGAGGTTTCCGCCCGCGCGGGCAGCGGCAAAGCCCAGACCTTTTTGAAAGACAAGCAGGGGCGGATCGTCGTGCCGCTCAAAGTCACCGGGCCGGCCAAGGGCCCGTCGGTGAATGTGGACAGCCAAAAACTGGTGACCAAGGGGCTGGGCCAAATGCTCGAAGAGCGGACCAAAGGCACTCCGCTCGAGCAGCTATTCAAGAAAAAGTAACAGCGGGTTCACGCCTCAACACTTGGACAGCCTTGGACCTTGTGCTCCGTCGCTCGAAAGCCCGGACCGCTCAACGATCTCAAGTGAAGATTTGGGAGTGGTGTCAGGCTTCATTTTATTGATTGAAGGAATGGTGTCAGGCTTGAATTTATTGATTTTATTGGAAGACGAAAAGGCGACATTCTACGTTTTGTGTTTTGTGTATGGATCAACGCCTGTTCACGCCAGTCGTGCTTGGGATAATTGCGCTGGAGTTGCTGTTTGAGTTTCGGATAGGTTTCACGCCAGAAGATCGCTAGGTTCTAAATCGGCGTTGGTAAGAAATGACGCCTGAAGTGGCGAGCGTCACGGCCATCCCCTCCGACCCGCGTCGCTCCAAAGCGCTGACGCACGGTATAGTCAACGAAGATAAGGAGGGAAACAAGGGGTCAAATTGAACTGTTTGCCTCATTGGATTCGTTTGCGACCTCTGGCTTGGTTAAAAACGCTTGGCGCAGAGCCAAGCGCGCGGCATGATAGCCGCACATTCCGTGCACACCCCCGCCCGGCGGCGTCGATGAGGAACAAATATAGAGTCCCGGTGACGGAGTGGAATATAAGCGCCGGGTAGGACGAAACAAAAGCTGCCGCAGGGTCGGCGCGCCGCCATTGATATCGCCGCCGACGAGATTAGCATTGCGGCGTTGCAACTCAGCGGGCGTAGAAACATGTCGTGCGAGGATACTCGCACGGAAGCCTGGCGCGAAGCGCTCGATTTGCGATTCTATTCTCTCGGTCATGTCGAACTCGGATCCTTGGGGTACGTGGCAATAGGCCCAAAGCGTATGTTTTCCCGCGGGCGCTCTTGAATCGTCGAACAACGACGCCTGGACAACCAACACGAAAGGCTCGTCTGCGTGAAATCCGCGCCATGCCATGCGCTCCGAGCGCGCGATCTCGGATAGGCTCCCGCCAAGATGCACCGTCGCGGCGCGGCTACACTCTTGCGCCCGCCACGGCACCGCGGCCGACAACGCCCAATCGAGTTTAAACGCGCCCATCCCATATCGATACTTTTTTAGTTTGTCGCAATACCACGATGGCAACCGCGCGCGAGCGATCTCGATCAACTCGCGGGGCGTCACATCACATAGCACGATACGCGACGGA
>JACPFE010000564.1 GCA_016183145.1 Deltaproteobacteria bacterium
AAAAACCCTGCTCTTTTGCGTAATACGTTTCGTCGCGATCGACGATCTCATCGAAGTAATCGCCGATGCCCGCCCTTTCCATCGCCTGGTGTTTGAAGCGCCGCCCGCCGGTGGTCATGAGCATATTGCGCAATCCGGCCGCTTTGGTTTCCTTCAACGACTCCTCAATGCCGGGAACAAAATCCGGCGGATTGACGTCGAAGCCATGCTTGCGCGCGATCTCCAGCGCGTGAGTTCTAATCTCGACGCGCTTCGCTTCGTTGAACGGCAGCGTACGGTCCTTCTGGTATTCCTTGGCGAAGATGTGTGGAATCAGAAATAGATCGAAGGGGCCGTCGGCGATTTTCCTTAGCTCAGTGAACGACAGCGCCGGCATCTCGTAGCGCGGCAGGATCTCGTTGGCGATAGTGAGGACGCGCTGGATATCGGTCTCAACCGTGTCCGACATCGTGCGCACCAGAAAGGTTTCGGTATTCATGAGGGACACCCCCTTGCCAAGAGGATACTATTTAACGGAGGACGGGCAAGCGAACTTTATGCCCGTTCATTCTCGAAAGGCAAGCGATGCTTGCGCGCGGAATTGCAGCTCTTGCAGCTCGGCACCAGATTGCCCTTGGTCGACTTGCCGCCGCGGATCACCGGCACCAGGTGATCCATGGTTAACTCCTGCGGCGGAAATTTCCCGCCGCAGTGATGGCAGATGCCCACCGCGCGCTTGCGCTTCCACCACTGGCTTTCGCGCAGCTTGCGCGCCCTTTGTCGCTCGCGACGGATTTCCTCTTCGGAGACCTCAACTAAAAACCGGGCCGGCTCCATCGTTATCCCGGATTACTTGTACCACCGTTTGAGGTTTTTGAGGTAGACCGCAAAGCCGATCGAAGTGAGCGCGTAGAGAACGGCCCGCAACGCCGCCCATGCTTCCCCGCTGTTGGAGTAATTGCGGAACTCCCAAAGCGTGAAGAACAGAAAAAACACCACCGCGGTTGAGATCAAAATCTTGTGGGCGGTGATCAGCTTCATTGCTGCATCAACTCGCGGTTGCGGGCTCAAGCGCCGGTGCGGGGCGGGGATCGAGGCGCACGAAATAAGAATAGTAAAGAACAAATGCCAGTGTCAGCACCGCGCCGCCGATCAGGTACGCGGTTTGCCAATCGCCGACGGCCATCAACGGGCCGGCAAAAGACGCGCCGATCCCCATGGGGAATTCGACAAAGGCGTGCATGATACCGTTGGTCGTGCCGCGCTCCCGCTCTTTGACCACTTCCATGGCGAATAACGTGTAGATGGGATCGGAGATCCCCTTGTTAGGATAGGGTCCGCCGAGCAAGAGAATGGTAAAAACGTAAAACACGCCTGCCCAAATGATGTTGTCCGACATACCCAGCAGGATCAAGCCGGGGATGCCCAGGAGTTTGACCATCGTCACCGTTCGGACTCGTCCAAGGCGGCGCACGACGATGGGAATAAAAAGCGTGAACACGGCGCTGGCGATGGAGGCGAGGGCGAAAACCAGACCGATCTCGGTCGTCGAGGCTTGCAAATGCTCGGCGAAGAACACATTGCAAAACGGCGCGGAAAAACCCAGGGCAAAGCCGACCAACCCTTCGGTGAGCGCCAGCATACTGATGCGGCCGTAGTTTTCGATGCCGCTCACCCAGCGCTTGATATCGATGGGTCGCCACTCTTCCTTGATCAAATAAATCGGGATGGCCGAGCAGAACATCACCGGCACCGCGCACATCAGCGCCGCGCGGCGCGCCCAGGCGCTCTCCGGGCCGATGTCGAACAAGGCGGCGAACACGAAAGGCAGCACGCCGGCGGAAAGATTGCCCACGCTGGCGGCGCCCACTTGAATGCCGCCGTTGAGGCTGAAGAGATTCACCCGCTCGTCGGCACGGCTCTGTTCGATCATGAAAGGCGGTCCGACGATCGCGTGGCCGCCTTCAAACAGCCCCGTTACTGCCGCGAGCACCAGCAGCCAGCTCGGGTCGGTGACGAATATGATCGCCGTGGTCGCCAGCAGATTGCCGCCGTAGGCCATTAGAAAGACGCGCCGCCTGCCGAAGAGATCGGAAAGAATCCCGGAGGGGATCACCGAAAGGCCGTGGCAGGTCCAATTGATCGCGGCGAACTTGGCGACGAAAAGCAGATCGAATCCAACGGCGAGCAGATAGAGGTTGAAGAGCAAGCGCAGCAGGCTCGCCGACAGGCCGCTGAACGGGCTGCGCAGAAGCAGCAAGCGGGCGTTGCGGCTAAAGCCACCGAAGCGCTCGCCGATGAGAGTTCCTCGCTTCGCTTGGAGAATCAGAACAACGGCCACGACGAGCAGAACCACTCCACCCAGACCCCAGACCCACAGTGGCCCGGCTCCCCTGGGCGCGTGCGCGCCGTGGTCGCCGTCCGCCCAGGCAAGAGAAGAAAAAAACAAAGCGCTCAGGAAAGCGGCTTGATACCCGTGGTTCATCGCGTTCCCTCCCCCGCTTGTTCGCTTCGAAGGTATCATAGGCCGAGGCTTACCCGGAGTGCAAGGAAATTTTCACGCGTAGATTTACCGGCCACGTTTTCACGTCGTAGGATGTGGCAACGCATCAAAGCGGAGAAAGAAAATGAACCGCGAAGCGATCCACACCGACAAGGCACTCAAAGCCATCGGCCCGTATGCTCAAGCGATCAAGGCAAACGGTTTTATCTACATGGCGGGACAAATCCCCATCAATCCCAAGACGGGGAACTTCGTCGAGGGCGGCATCGCCGCGCAGACGCGGCAGGTGCTGGAAATTCAATCATTTACAAGGTCGTCGACGGGGTAGTCTCACCTCCGCTCTCTCAACTCACTCGCCGCCCTCCGTGCGAAGCTGAAATCGGCGATTTCGGAGAAGGAAACCTCGCGCGACACTTTCAGCGCTTCTTTCGAAGTGGCAACGAATTCATGCATTGCCTCGTCGGACACGATACCGGTGTCCGAGTAAAGCTTGACGATTTCTTCATGGATCAATCCGGCCACTATGGCATCATTGACGCCGGATTCTTTTTCTAGAAGCTTCACGAACTCGTTTTTGTTTTCCTTTAGGAAGCGGCTCGCCATGAGCGCGGCTTTGACGGCGCGCAGAATCATGTCCGGCTCGCTGCGGATTTTTTGCACTGTGGTGACCAAGCCGCCTTGCGGCGTCTTGATGAATTCGCGCAGATGAACGAGCTCCCTGAAGCCCATTTTAACCGCCATCTTGTTGTAGGGCATCGTCATAATCGTCCCATCGATTTGTCCGGCTTGCAGAGCAGTCAATCTCAATGGATGGTTGCCGAACAGAACGCGGAGCTTTACATCCACCTCGGGCGCCAAGCCATATTTTTTCAGCACCAGCCGAACGCCTACGTCGGTGAACTCCCCCACTCCGGAAGTTGCCAGCGTTTTACCTTTGAGATCTTCCATACGGCGGATGTCGGACCGCACCACAAGCGAAAAATCTTGGCCGACCGTCAAAGCGATGAGGATGCGCACAGGCAAACCGCCCACGGCAGCGCGCGCGGTGGAAGCGAGCGCGGTTGCGTAGTCCAGATCTCCGGCCATCAAGGTCTGGAGCGCGATGCTCGGCCTCATGACAATCAACTCCGCGTCCAATCCCTGGGCGCGAAAGAATCCGTAACGTTGGCCGGCCAGCAAACCGAGATTGGGAATACCCCGGTTGGGAATGCCGATGCGAATGCGCTTTAATCCGGCGCTTTGCTGACCCCACGCAGGATGAGCCAGACCCATTAGAAAGAGGATAAGAGCGCCGGTTAGGAAACGTATCAGGTTCATGCTCTTCTGCCTCTTAACCCAACCGCTCTGACTTTGCCATCCCTGTTACGATAGCCGAGATCTTCTCTTGCCAAGCTTATATCCTTTGCGTAGCATCCCCTAGCACGTACAACCCGCTTGAACCGAGCGCGCCGTGGAAGGAGAACCTCATGCTTGAGCGCGATGAATATGGTTACGTCGTGAAGATCGTCTCCAACTTCCCTTACCACCCCTGGTGGCGGCTGACGGCCCAACTGGTGGAAGGGTTCCGCGACAAAAAGAAAACCGGTCTGGTTTCATCCGTGGGAATTTATTCGCCGAAATTCGGCCTCGGCTCATTCGAGAATCCCAAAATGATCGGCCGGGGCGAAGTCGACGCTGGGATTATCAACCCGCCGGTGACGGCGAAATTGGCTATGGATGGGAAAGGGCCGTATAGGGAGCCCGTCGGCGAGTTGAGAGCGATCGCCCGCTTCCCTGAGCCCGATTATATTTTTTGGCTGGTCGCCGAAGAGCTAGGCGTCAGCTCCTTCGAAGAAATGGCGAAAAAGAAACCGCCGATGATTTTGGTCTCGGGTAGAAGCGGCCCCACTGGGCCGGACACGATCACCTGGACGATAGAACAGGTCCTCAAGCAGTATGGCATGAGCTATCAAGACATCGAGTCATGGGGCGGCAAAGTATTGTTTCCCGGTCCCGCCGTCGTGGGAGTCCCGCTGGTGCGCAGCGGCCAGGCCAACGCGATTTTTCAGGAAGGGGTGCATCATCCGATGTGGGAGCAACTGGCCACGGAACGGCCGCTGCGCTGTCTCTCCCTCAGTCGCACAGTTGTCGACACCATGAAGCGAAACTACAGTTTCAGCGAAGCGATCGTACCGAAGGGACGGCTTGAATGCGTCAAAGAAGATCTGCTCACCTTAGATTACGGCGGATGGTTGCTCGCCTGCCGCGAAGATATGCCGGAGGAACTCGCCTACCTGCTGGCCCGGGTGTCCACCGACCAGCGCGATGCCATCGCTGCGCCGTACAAAGATCGCCCTAAACACCTGCAGAGCTTTGAGATTCCGATCACGCCGCAGCACCTTTGCGCCAAATGCGTGATCCCCTTGCACAAGGGCGCCGAAAAGTACTATCGGGAGATCGGCGCGCTGTGAATTTACAGCTTCGGATCTCGGCGACCCTAAATTCGGTAGGGGCGGGTTTGAAACCCGCCCTCAGGATCTATTTCAGCGCCTTCTTGAGCGCCCGCATGGCCGTGTCTGCGTCCGCGCCGCTATCGAAACCAAAATAGGTCACCGCGCGCCGGCCGATTGCGGCGCCTGATAGGCCGCGCAAATTGATACCCGCGCCGGCGAGGGCGCCGGTCATTTTCGCGCCGAGACCTGCTCGGTCCGGACCTTCGACTCGCACCGAGTGCAGGCTGTCGGACATGCTGAGGCCCGCCCCCTGGGCGGCGGCTTTTTGTTTCGCGCCCCTGACCGGTGTCACGAAGACCACTCCGGTGCCGGGCTTATCGGCAGCGCGGCGCGCTATGAGAAACTCCAGATTCGCTCCGGCGTTGCTTAACGCCGCGATGGTGGCCGCCAGTCCGCCCGGACGATCGGCTACTTCCCCGGCCCATACATCGACTTTCTTAATGGAATACGCCATGGTCGTACCTCCTTCTTACCTTCGATAGTTTACTGCCGCCAACTTCGCTCTGCTTGGCTTCGGCCTGCCTCGCTCGGATTCTAACCCTTTCATTATCAAGGTCGTCAAGCCCATCAACCCGGCTGGAGAACCCAGTCCGGGCTGATGGGGAACGCATCGAAGCTGCCACCGGATGGTGAATCCAACCAACCGTCTATCGACTCTATGGCGCGAATATTTAGTACAGCAGGCTTCAGCCGTCAAGCGGAAACTTTGCACGAACGAAAGACGGTCGGCCTCCTTAAACAGGATGGCGCGCTCGGCACCTCTACCGAGAGTCGATTACGGTTTTTTTCCCGCTTCTGCGCGAACGTCCGCCGCTTTGACCCAGCCAACTTTGCCGCTGGAGGTTTTGACCATAAACCACTCGTTTCCGCCATTGCTTTGCAGAACAGGAATGAGGATCTCGCCCCGCGACAGCCGGTCGATTTTCTCCGACTCGTCGTCTTGGCGCGGATAGAGCCCCGCCTCGTTAGCCGCAACGACCAACTGCGAGGCGATCGGTTTGCCTCCTAAATCGCCGACGCCGGGTACATCGTTCTTGCTCTTTTGGTTTCGGGATCGGCTCGCCGTCGCTTGAGGACGAGCTCCCTTCTGCCTCTCGGTCGCGCCTTGAACACTCTTACCGTATTCACCCATCGCTTGAGCCATGACCCACTGAGGCGCGAACAGTCCCACGAGAAATCCGAATAGTAGCGCTTTTGCCTTACGCATAGCGGTCCCCTTTCGAAGAACAAACTCTTTCTTGAAATGATACAACGCCACGGCGGTGGCAACAAGAAAAACTACGCGCATCCGGGTGGAAAAACAGCGCTCAAACACATCTCGAACCAGCGCGAGCAGAAAAAACTCTTGGCCGTCTTGCCGTCACAATGCCTTTAGGCGCCATTTAGGGGAGAGCGAAGGAGTTCAGCAGAGAATTGAGTCTGCTCAGGCTTCCGCGCCGCGTGCCGGCCACTTCATTGCTTGTAGACCTTGTCGATAAAGCCCCGCTTCTCCAACTCGCGCACAATGCTGTCATCCACCATGTCTTCGAAGCGAAGCTGCGCGCCGGGTTTGCGGCCGACCGCCTCTTTGATTTGCGTCTCAACACCGGGTCGAGTCACCAGCGGAACCGCGTCGTAGAGTTTCGCGCTCGCGGTATAGGCCGCCTCCAGATAGTTCTCATTGGTGATTCTACTGTATTTGGCAAGGATCCTTTTGCTTTCATCCTTGCGCGTTTTGAAAAACTGGACCGCCTCGATATGCGCCATCAGAACTTTTCTGACCGTCTCCCGCTGGCGCGACAAATAACTTTTCGTGGTGGTAGCGCAAATATAGGGAAAATCGAAGCGCTTCGGAAAATCCGCCGTGCTGATGAGGATCTTGAAGGGCACCCCCTGGGTCAAGTGAATGATTCCCGGCGTCGACGGAAAGCCAACGATTCTTCCGGCGCGAAACGACGCCGCCCTTTCCGCCGGGCCGCCGACCTGCATGATGAGCACCTGCTTTTCAGGTTCCAGCCCCAGCCCTCGAATCAACGCGCGTGCCGCCACGTCCGACGCGCTGCCGATCCGGCTGATGCCGATGCTTTTCCCTTTGAGATCCTCCGCCGATTTGATCGACTCCTGCACAACGAGCTCGTAGGGCAAGGAATTCATGTAACATGCGACCATGACGAGGTCGGCCCCCGCCACCACCGCGCTGGCGACACCACCGCCGGATGCGTTGGCCACCTGGATGTCTCCGGCCACCAAGCTGGATACGCTGGTCGTGGTGCTTGGGATGAAGAGCAGGTCAACGTCCAAACCGTTCTTCTTATACAGGCCGCGATCTTGAGCGACGTACCATAGGGCGTTGCTGCTCTCCAGGGCGCTGTGGGAGAGTCTGACCTTTTCCTGGCTCAGGCCATCCGGCAAGAATGAAGAATTAGCGAGAACCAGCAGCCCGCCAAGCAAGCAAAATACCCGTGGAAGTTTCATACGACCCCCTGAAGATCCGACGATGAGAAGCCTATCTGATAAAAATCTCCATCCCTGCCGCTGCGCTCATTGCTTCAGGTTCGAGAATGGCGCGCGGCGATTACCCAGGCAAAGGCGAAACGCCGAAGAAGAACTGATGCATGTGGAGAAAAAAGCCGTACACCACCACGACCAAGATGATTCGCCACCAGCCGATCTCGCCGATCATCAATGAATTGCGTCTCTGCGCGATCGCCAGAAACGGGACATTCGAGGTAACGGCGGCGAACCGCTCCCAGTCCTCACCAAATATTTTTTTTCTCTTCCGATCGATGGACGCGGGGCCCCTCACGGCGAGAATCAGGAATGAACCAAAAAAGATCAGCGAGGCGAGGTCGCCATTGAAGATCAGGTGGACGAGCGACCACAACACCACGCCCCAAAGAAACGGATGGCGGGTAATCCGCTGAATGCCCTGGGCCGGCTCCTTTTCCTTCAACATCGCGCCGCCGCGCACCGCCGTGGGGTTCGGTGAGGCAAAGGCGAAGACGACGAAGAAAAAGGCCATGAACATTACGATCAACGCCAACCAGCGAACCGCTTGCACCTGCCCCCAGAGTTCCACATATTCTGCGCGCCCATAGGCCCGAGACAACCAGACGATTCCGGCCAGCGACAGAATTGCAAAGATCGCTTGGAAGACTTCTTCGCCTATCCGCCCGGTAATCTTCCAACGCAACTCGGTTCCGGCGATCACCATGTGAATGGCGTCAAAAAATACCGCCGCCGCAATCAGTGAACCCATAATTCCCCCGAGGCGCGAAGTATGGCTTATAGGTTAGCTTATACGCATCTCTCCACTAAAGTCCATGCGTCCAAGATGCCGCAACTGATCACCGGAGCGTCGGATCTTTCATCGAACTATGGGGCGGAAGCGGGGAGCATGCGCACGCTGCAGTCGGCGTCGCCTCGCTCGCCAACGACGCGCCGGTAGAAATCGGAGGTGATCGCGCAGGTGCGCGAGGAGTGATGATCTCTTACAATTTTTGCCGAGATTCACGATTTTGTCCGAATCGCCGCACACCGAATATATTCCCAAATCGGCTCCCCTGCTCCAAAGAGTTCTTTGTTAAGAGAAACTACGCTGGCGGGCAGCAGCTGGTTCCGTTGGCATGGCTTTGGCGTCCTCAAGCCCTTCAAAGCGATAGATCACCGGAGCGAACCCCGCTGGACGACCCCGCCCTGAAATGGAATCATTCCAGGAGCCCCTCGCGGGTCGCATCGTTGCGGCTCTGGTATAGGAGAAATACATGGAAGATATATCTCTTTGGATGTTGATATTTGCCGGGGGCGCCATCGGCCTATTGGGAGTTTTTCTCGCCGCCTCGGAGCGCGAGCTAAAGAAGACACGTCAAGAGGTCGAAGCTCTGGTCGCGCAGCTCGAAAATAACCCAAGAACTATCACGCTTGATAACCCGGTTGAGTCCCAACCGGTCGATTCCGTTGCCGTGGCGGGGACGCCGGCGAAAGACCAGGAGCTCCACGATAAGATTGCGTATCTAACGAGCGAACTGGACACAAGCCGAAGGTCGGCTGAAGAGCTGCGGAGCCAACGGGATCATTTGAAAAGCTCGCAGGTTGAAATTCTTGAGCTCCGGGCAGCTAACCAGCAGCTCGAAGGGGAGATTGCCCATCTCAAAGGTCAACTCCAATCCGCCGAAAATCGTTTCAGCGCCGCGCAGGACGAAGGGCAAGACGCCGCAAACGACCGTACGAAGCTGGAAAGCGAAATCGCCGATCTGAAAAGCCGATTAGAAGCAAGCCAAGTGCAAATCGGAGAATTGGAAGGCGCCCGCCAACAGCTTGCTGATTTTGAATCCCGGGAGACCATCCATAAGAACGAACAGAAAAATGCCGAAGCGCAAATCGCCGTGTTGCGACAAGAGTTTTTCGCCGCAAAAGAACAAGTTCAAGAACTCCACGCGACGCACGATCGCATGGTGGAACTGGAGCGCCTTTATCAAAACGCTAAGCACGAAATCCGACATCTCGAAGAGGAGCGTTCCCATTGGCAGGAACGTCTCGCCGGCGGCGCTGATCAACGGCGGCGCGGCGCCATGTTACGTCAACAGCTCGATGAGCTTCAGAGCAAGCAGGCGGCGCTGATTGAAAGACAGCAGCAATTCCAAAATGACCTCGCCGCTGCGGTACGCGTGATGGAAGTTCCGCCGGACGGCATAGGCGACGCCTCAGTGCCGCCGGCATTGCCGACGGCCACCGAGGCTCTTCCCTTTCCCATGTGGAGCCCCACGGCCAAGCCTGTGGGGCGGAATCCTGAGCAAGAGCCCCCGGCCGGGGCCGGGGCTCGAGTCGAAGGGGCGATGGCCAAGGCCAACATCGATGCTCCGAGCAACGCCAACGGGGGAAATCACGAAACTCATGCGGAATCCGGTTTCTCAGATGTAAGCACCGACATGAGTCCAATAATTCCGGCAATTGACCCATCGAGCACCATGATCGCGCGCAGGCGAAAACGGCGCTTCGGAATTTTTCCGGCATAATCCGGAACGCCGTTTCGACCGCCCTTCATTGCTGAATCATACAGCCCCGTCAAACTCATTCATATTGGCGCCTATCAATCGATGGTCTGCTACCGGGATTATCGCGACCTCTTCGCCATCGACCGGGCACTCATCTACAATGAAGACGACTGCCGCGCCATATGGCATGTGGATCAAACTTTGCCGGCGAGATTGCAATTGTCGCCGCGCGATTAGCGATACAGCCGGTCGATATATCCCGATTTATCGAGCTCTTCGAGAAACCGAGTGTCGACAAACTCTTTAGGGTCGGCGGTTTTCGCCGCGGGAATTTGGTCGGCTAAGTCGTTCAGGTGTACGGGACGTTGTTGACTAGCTGGACAAAGTCTAATAAGGGTTCGCCAACAGAGTCGGAGGCGGTAAGCGATGCCACGGCAAGCAAGGCTCGATAGTCCAGGGACGCTCCACCATGTGATGATCCGAGGGATCGAGGGGCGGCGCATCGTTGATGACGACCAGGATCGAAGCGATTTCGTGCGCCGGTTGGGCAATCTCGCCGCGGCCAGCGGGACACCGATCTACGCCTGGGCCTTGCTGAGCAACCACGCCCATATTCTACTGAGCAGCGGCGGGTTGGGATTAGCGCCATTCATACGACGGCTTTTGACCGGGTACGCGGTGAATTACAACCTGGGTCACCGCCGCCAGGGTCATCTATTTCAGAATCGTTACAAATCGATTGTCTGTGACGGGGACAGTTATTTCACCGAACTGGTCCGCTACATTCATCTCAATCCACTGCGAGTCAAGTTGGTCAGGGACCTCAAGGCATTGGAGAATTATCCATACTGCGGTCATGGAGCGATCTTGGGGAAAGTAAGCTACGATTGGCAAGACCGTCACAGCGTCTTGGCCCAATTTGGCGGCAGCGAGGGGCAGGCCAGGGAGGAGTACCACCGATTTGTTGAAGAGGGCATAGCGCTTGGGCGGCGCCCCGAGTTGGTCGGGGGAGGTCTGATACGCTCGGCAGGGGGATGGGCCGAAGTCAGATCGCAGCGACAGCGCCGAGAGCCGCAGCCGTCTGACGAGCGGATATTGGGGAGCGGAGAATTTGTCGAGCGTGTCCTGACCGAGGCCGAGGCGCGCGTGCAACGCCAACAGGCCGCACGCCGGCAAAGCGGACGGGTCGAGCGAGTTATCGCGGAGGCGTGCAAGAAAAACGGCGCATCTCTGACGGAACTCAGAAACGGGAGCCGACGTGGGAAGCTGCCCACGATAAGAGCGGCATTGGTGAGCAAGCTGGTGGAAGATTTCGGCGTCGCGATCGCCGAGGTTGCGCGCCAACTGGGAATATCGACTCCTGGGGTTTCGAAGATCTTGACCAGACGTTTGTCCAGCTAGTCAACAACGTCCCCTTTCCCGGTGACGGCACCAGCATGACCGTCCCTCGTCGCGATCCCACGGCCGGCACATGGACACTCGAGACGGTCGACCCCGAGCCTAACTCACCATTTCTGATTTCTCTCAAGCTAGCGCCGGACGGTCAGCCCAGCGTGAGTTATGAGGGACCGAGTTCCGTAAAGTTCGCCAAGAAGGGCGGACTTTGATAGCTAGCTTCGCGAAATAGCAAAGGGAGTGAACCTTGTTTTTACATTGGAGTTTTGATGACAAAGATCGCAGCGTTTTTAGCTGCGCTCTGCGTATTGCTTAACGATTCGCAGAGCAATCTCAGCGCACAGCCGATGCCGGATCCGTCTGGGAATGCGAGCGTCGTTCTCAAATGGCTCGGCAACGCGGGTTGGGAGATTCAGATCGGGCAAACGGTCATTCTCATCGATCCATTTTTGACCCGCGGAGAAGCGAATCCCGGCACGGAATGGAAAACCGACGAACAAGCCGTTCTGAGCGCGATCAAGCGCGCCGATTATATTTTCGCCGGCCACAGCCACGCGGATCACATCGCCGACATTCCGTTTATCGCCAAGAAATTCGGCTCCAAAGTCATCGGCTCGCGGACGACGACGAACATCGCGCTGACCGGCAGAGTCGATAAATCGCAGTTGATCACGATCCGTGGAGGCGAGAAATTAGACTTCAAAGAATTCTCGGTTCAGGTGATCGAAAGCGAGCACGGCGCCTTGGTACGGCGCGGGCGCAAACAGCGCCCGAAGTTTGAAGAAATCACGAAGCCCTGGTCCGGGCCGATCACGGGGAGTAGTTTCGTCGAGGGCGGAAGCTTCCTCTATCTGTTT
>JACPFE010000547.1 GCA_016183145.1 Deltaproteobacteria bacterium
CGATCCGCATTTGGATCGGTTCTTGCGGTCGGCGGAGCTGGCGCGGATTCCCCTGCCGTTTCCACGCGAGCGCTTGCGGCAGATTATATTGGAGACCGCCGCCGCGAGCGGACACGTCGAAGGATCGGTGCGTTATTGGCTTTCCGCCGGACCCGGCGGCTACGGCCTCGGTCCGGGGGAATTTCCGGGGACAGTTTACTCCATTCGACTAAGGCAGCGAAAAAATTCAATCAGGATAGGGCACCGCCACCAGTTGGTCGATCGCCGATCTCGCATCTTCGTTCCACATTTCCAATAGCTTCTTCGTGATTGGTCCGGGTTTGCCGTCGCCGATGGCTTGACCGTCCCATTGCACCACCGGCGCCACCTTGATCGAGCTGCCGATGAGCATCATCTCCGCGGCCTGGTGTCCTTCGCTTACCGGAATATCGGCTATGCGGATTTCCTTGAGTTCGCCTTCTTTCACTAGCCGTTCGGCAAATTGCAGGACTCTTTGGATCGTGATGCCGGATAGTATCGCGTCGAAGGGCGGGTGACGGAACACGCGTTCCTTACTGACGAACGCGACGTTCATGTTGGAACTCTCAGCCACCATGCCGCGCTGGTCGATGAAGACGCCGTTGTCTGCACTGCGGTCTTTGGCTTCGAGGACGACTAACACATTGGGGAGATAATTCGTCGACTTGATGCGGGCAAAGAGCGGCGGCTTGATCGGCACGTGGCTGGTGACGACCTTGAGGCCCTCGGTGTAATAGCTCTCCGGGTAGGCTTCCTGCTTAAAGACGATCACATAAAAGCTGCTGCCGATACATTCCCCCGGACCGAGGCCGTAGCCGCCGGGTCCGGCGGAAAGCCAATAACGCACCGATCCTTCGACGTGTCCGCTCGCGGCGGCGGTCTCCAAAATAATCTGCCGCAAGCGCTCGCGTGGAAACGGCAGGGGAATCCGCGCCAGCTCCGCCGACCGCAAGAACCGATCCAAATGCGGATCGAGTTGATAAAGCATTCCATGCGTCAGCGTCGCCGTGTCGAACACCGAGTGGCCCCGGTGGACCATGTGATCGTCGAGCGGCAACACCATGAGCGCGGGATCGGTGACGATGCCACCGAGGATGCTCGAGTACATGGCGTAAAAATTGCCGCTCTTGGCGTGAATCGACTGGCGCAAACGGCTGAGCGCATCGTCCGAGGAAAGTATTAACGTCGTAGCCATCGATTACGGCTCCGGTCTCTAGTCCCTGATATCCTGCAGAAACCAGCTCGTCGGAATCTCCTGGCCGAGACCGCGCCGCTTCGCTTCGCGCACAACGTAGCCGGCGGTGGACGCGAATTGCAGCCCTTGAGTGCCGCTGTTGGCGAAGAAGGTCACTTGGTTCCGGTCGGTTCGGCCTTTGAGTTTACCGGACATGACATCGGTGAGCAACGGAAAATCCGCGGAGAAAATATCGACCTTAGGGTTGGCGATGCGTCTGATCTCTTCCGCGTTGCCCGCGACCACCGCCGCCTCACCACCAATGCGGATCTGGCCGACGTCCAGATTCATCGTCGCCTGGCCCATCTTAAACACCAGGTCGGCCTTTCTGACGATCTCCGGATGCCATTCGTTCGACTTGACGCTGGTGAGATGCATCCCCGGTTCGATCAGCGCCGGATCATCAACCACCACCTGAATCGAATCAGTGCAGGTCGCCACGATATCGCAGCCGCTTACGGCATCCTCGGCGTGCTCGACAGGTGTAACTTTGATGCGCAGTTTCTCGCTCATCTCCGCCGCGTAGGCTTCCCGGTTTGTCTTCGTCGGGCTGTAAACTTTCACTTCGCGAATCTTTCTGACTTCGTTGAAGGCGAGCAGATAGCTGCGCGCCATGCCGCCGGAACCGAATATTCCCACGACACCGGAATTCTCCCGTGAGAGATACTTCGCGCCCAGTCCGGCGCAGCCGCCGACGCGCATATGCTGAATGATGCCGTCGTTGATGATCGCCAGCGGTTCGCCGTTGCGGGTTGAAAAGACCATGACGACGCCGCAAAAAGTCCCCGGTTCGATGCAATATTTTTCCACCGTCTTGCCTTCGGGCCATTCGAGCATGTCCGATTTCATGCGAATGGCGAAGGTCTCGAAAGACCGGGAAGCGCCTTCCATGGTGCCCCAGCGGTACATGAGTTTGGGATCGTCGTTGGGTACAAACAGGTCGTAGCGACCGCGGTAGACGGCGCGCTCCTTGATCAGATCGCGATATCCGGTTTCGAGGGCTTCGATGCAGCCCTTCATGTCCAGGATCTTCGCTACGGTCTCATTATTGATTAGCAGCACAAGTTGCCTCCCGACCTGACGGTAACGGTGATATCAGTATCTTCTATTTCGCAGAAGCGCGGGGATTGCAAGGAGGCAAACGCCGGCCAAGGCCGGCGCTGGAGAGATTGAGTTCTAGTATTGCCTTAGCAGACACCCGGACTTGAGTCCGGGTGGTGTATCGGGTTCCGAAAGGCAACGAGTCGTCATTCCGGCCAACCCCCGCGAAGCGGGGGGCGAGCCGGAATCCAGGACTTCGAAGGACCGCTGGATTCCCGCTTTCGCGGGAAAGACGGATGGGGCGCCTTCGGACAAGCGAAGCCTGCATTCTGAGGAAAGCCCCGGACGTAAGTCCGGGGAAATTTACATGGACTCGCGGTGTTAGCTATCGAGTTCCGGCTTCGGCAGGGCCATGAACGGAACTCCCTCCTCGGAAAGCTCCTTGGCCTCTTGCGCCGTGGCGGTGCCGTGGATGGGGCGTTCTTCAGCCTGCTTTTTATGAATCTCACGAGCTTCTTCGGCAAACCGGCTCCCCACATCTTCGAAGTTCTGCTTGATGTAGTGGTGCACCCGAATGAGCATCTCTTTGAACTCGGCGGGCGACGGCACAGAGGGTGGAGCTGGGTCGGGTTTCTTAGCGGGCGCGGCCGGCTGCTCTTTCTTGACATGCACCGCACAGGCATGGGGCACCTTCTCTACCCTGGTGCTACCGCAGGCCGGACAAGAAATCAGCTTCTTATCGGCCTGCTTCTGGTAGTCCTCGAAACTCGGAAACCAGCCTTCGAAGCTGTGATTCTTTTTGCATAGAAGGTTGTAGACGACCATGAGACACCAACAAGTAAAATATTCATAAGGTCGTTCGCGGGGGTTGTCAAGGGTCGAACCCGCGCCCGCTCGCGCATCAGGGGTTATTTGCCCCGGATTTGTCACAATTTTTGCCAGAAAGTTTAAAGGAACGACCGCCCGTGCTAGAATCACGCGCGATGGCGGATGAAATTGCCCTAAGGGTTGTGCGCAAAGCCGCCGAGGTCGAGCGCGCCGGGTGGGATGCTCTGGTTGGCGGCGGGACCCCGTTTATGAAATGGGACTGGCTCGACAGCCTCGAACAATCCGGCTGCGTCAACGAAAAAACCGGCTGGCTGCCGCATCATCTCGTGGTTGAAAAAGGGAACAATCTCGTAGCGGCCTCGCCGATGTATTTGAAACTTCACAGCCAGGGCGAGTTCGTTTTCGATTATGAATGGGCGGAGGCGGCGCACCACGCCGGCATTCAATACTATCCAAAGATGCTGGTCGGCGTGCCCTTCACTCCCGTGACGGGCCACCGTTTCTTGACCGCGCAGGGCGAAGACCGCCCTCGGTTGATTCGCTTCATGGGACAGGCGCTGGCCAAGATTGCGGCGGACAACAAGATCTCCTCCGTGCACGTGAATTTCTGCCTCGACGACGAGCGCCAAGCGCTGGCGGAGGTCGGCTTCTTCACGCGAACCGGAATTCAGTTCCACTGGCAGAACCGCGGCTTCAAATCCTTCGACGATTACCTCGCCAGCTTCCGCAGCGACCGGCGCAACAAGGTCAAGCGCGAGCGGCGCGAAATCGCGCAGCGCGGCATCGCGATCCGGGCGGTGGAAAGCGAGGAGCTTACCGAGCGCCATCTGCGCACGATGTTTCGACTATATAAAGGCCACGTCGACCGGCTCTACTATGGCCGGCAGTATCTCACCCAAGGATTCTTTGATGAAATGCACCGCCGGTTCCGCGCCAATGTCTGTCTGGTGCTTGCGGAGCGGGAGAGCAAGATCATCGCCGGCACTTTTAACGTGCGCGACCAGACTGCGATGTACGGCCGCTACTGGGGCGCTTTCGAAGAGCATCCATTCCTCCATTTCAACGTCTGCTATTACTCCGCCATCGAGCATTCGATTCGCATGGGCCTGGAGCGCTTCGAGGCCGGCGCCGGCGGAAGCTTCAAGCAACTTCGGGGACTCGACCCTGAACACACGACCAGCATGCATTACATCGTCGACGGCAAATTTCGCCGCGCGGTGGAACGCTTCTTAAAACAGGAGCGCGAGATGATCCTGCAAAAGCGCGAGTTGCTGCTCGACCGCAGCCAGCTCAAGCCGGAATACCAAGAGCCATAGCTCGCCGCGCTCTCACACTTTTGAGCACCTCCTTCGGGCATAGTTGAACGACCCTCGGCTTGAAGCCGATGGATTTTGAAAGTAACGACTTCAAGTCGACTTGCCCTTCCGTCATTCCCGCGAAAGCGGGAATCCAGGTTTGCGCGTTTGCCCCCCCGCCGCCACGCTGGATGCCTGAGCGGAGCCGAAGGACTCGGGGTTACTCACACTCAGCTTCAAGCTGAGCGCGATAACGGTAAATTTGTTCCCTTTTTTTCCTTTCAACTATCGCGATGGGCACCGGTGGGTGCTGTTCTGGGGCCGTGGCGGTTGCGCTCCTCGTCATAGCTTCAATCGAGGATCTAGTGGCAGCTATTTTCGATGCACCAATGTCCCTGTTAGCCTCAAGAACCCGTCGAGAATCGGACAGCGACGGCGACGTTGCAGAGAAAGCCGCGCCGTTTGGCGCAGAGGATCGGGCTGCCGTACAGTGAGATCGAGCAACAGGGGTTTCACTTTCCCGTGACCGAAGTCAGTTGCCGCTATTCTCATCCGTCGCGCTACGATGAGGTTGTAACGATCGAAACTAAGCTCGCCGAACTGGGCTGGGCATCGCTAACGTTCAGTTACCGAATCATGCGGGAAACGGACGATGTGCTTTTGGCGACCGGCTCGACCAAGCCCGCCTGCATCGACCACGCCGGCCGCGCGGCCAGACTCCCCAAGATTTTGTAGGCTGAAAATCGTGCACCGTTTGTCGGTGCGGATTTTTCATTGTTAAGCGGCGAAAAGGATTATAGGATTGTCCGTAATGAAGAAATCGCGGTCGGAATAGAGTGACCTACTCACGCATTATTCTTGTCGTCAAAGTGGATATGTGATGCCAGAGATCTCTAGGTTTTTCGGGATTATCATCCGCATGTACGTCGAAGCTGGTGGAGCGCATCACATGCCTCACTTTCACGCGTATTATCAGGACCAAGTAGGAATCTACGATATCGAGAGAGTCGAGCGTTTGGCCGGTTCGCTTCCGAGGCGCCAAGAGCACCTGGTTCTGGCCTGGGCAGAGCTTCACCAAGAAGAATTGCTGTCGAACTGGCAGACGTTGCAACAGGGCCGCCCGCCTATTAAGATTGAACCACTAAAGTAAGAGGTGCGCCTATGGTTCATGAGATTCATCGGGTCGTCTCGTTCCAGAAAGTAGCTCCATTCACCCTGCGCATACACTTCGACGACGGTACGTCTCAAGTCATCGATTTCCGTCCTGTACTGAAGGGGCAACTGTATGGCTCATTGCTAGAGTCCGCACTTTTTGATCAGGTTCGAATCGATCCGGAGGTCCACACGCTCGTTTGGCCGAACGGCGCAGACTTTGATCCTGCAATTCTCCACAACTGGTCCGAGTCGAGCCCAGCATTGAAGGCTTTAGCAGAGAATTGGGAGTCCGAAAAGCGCGGCCTGACAGGCTCCGTCACATAACCCACCGCTATCAAATCTACGGCGAAGACGAGTATGAAAAAAGGAAAACTCACTGTTTCTGCCTGTCCATTCTGCGGTAGCTCTGCGATTCGCAGGGTGAAAGGAAACTGGACGGGCAACTTTAGGGGCAAAAGTTATACCGTCAGAGCGCTTGAATATTTCGCTTGCCCGAAATGTCAGGAAAAGATATATCCGCCCGAGGCGATGCGCCGAATCCAGAAGCGCTCACCCGCTTATTCGAGACCTCGCCCGACCCGGCGGGCCTCGTGAGCTTGGGGCAATTTGTCCGCCCCAATGGAACACGAATCAACCGGCTTAGAAAACATCATGGGAAAGTGTCGGCTACTGCGTAAGATTCGATACTAAAATAATACGAATGCGTGGCACCGGATATGAGAATCATATCTTGGACTGAAGATTGTTAAGATTGGCGTGTCTGAACCCGCTGATGTCTGAACCCGCTGACTGGAATTACTCGGAGGTAGCCATGAACGAGATTCGGAATGATCAACCCATCGATGAAATCCGCGGGTTGCGCCGTCGCATCTCGGCGCGTTTTGACCACGATCCAGCGCGCCTGGTCGCTTATTACGTGAAGCTGCAGGAGCAGTACCGTGACCGACTGATCGACACCCCGAAGACAACCGAGGAGCCAGACCACACAACCGCATAACCTGCCGCTTCAGACCGATTGCTAAACGCACCGGCTGAGCGACAGGGCGTTAGTAACGAGCAACTCTAGTCGGCTACCACCGCGCAACTTTTCTCGGCCTCACTTATCGCTTCTTCGATTTCCACTTTGACGTGAGTATCCTCTTCGGTGCCCAACCTTCGGCGTAATCCGGCGAGCGCTTCAGCAGTACCGATCCGGCCAAGCGCCCAGGCGGCGTGGCCTCGGACCAGCGGCTCTTCGTCGTTCAGAGCGTGAATCAATGCTGGAACCGCTTCGGCGTTTCCTACGTTACCCAAGGCGACGGCGACGTTGCGGAGAAATCCGCGCCGCTTGGCGCGGAGAATCGGGCTGCCACGGAAGTGGCGGCGGAATTCTTGTTCCGTCAACGCGAGTAGCGGGATCAAATCGGGCGCATAGAGGCTCGTGCGCGGCGCGTAAGCCGGCTCCGAAGTCGGGCGCGCTTTCACGTTATAAGGACAGACCTCCTGGCAGATATCACAGCCGAAGATATGATTGCCCACCAGCGGGCGAAGGTGGCGCGGCATCCATCCTTTCAATTCAATGGTGAGATAAGAAATGCAGCGGCGCGCGTCCAATATATAAGGTCCGACGAACGCGCTCGTGGGGCAGGCCTTGAGGCAAAGATCACACTTGCCACAGCGATCGCGGATCGGCCGGTCGTAGTCCAACTCGATGCTGAGAAACAATTCCCCTAGAAAGAACCACGAGCCTTTTTTCGGCGAGATGAGATGGGTGTTCTTGCCGATCCAGCCGAGCCCGGCAACGCCAGCAAAATCTCGCTCCAGCACCGGTCCCGAATCGACGAACGCTCTTCCATCAATGGGACCATCGCCCATAGCCCGAATCGCTTCAAGAAGTGAGTCGAGCCGCTGCTTCAATAGCTCGTGATAATCGTCGCCCCAGGCGTAACGGGAGATCCAACCCTTCGTCTCGTTTGTTGCTTCAGGCCGGGGATGTGGCGTGTAATAGTTCATGCCGACGGAGACGATTGAGACAGCCCAGGGCACAAGCGCGTGGGGATCGCGGCGCAAATGCTCGGTCCGTTCCATGTAGCCCAACTCGCCGGCAAACCCTTGGCGCAGCCATTCGGCGAACGATTCTTCGTGGGGCGGGAATTTCGCCGGGGAGATGCCGACCAGTTCGAAGCCCAGCCGCTGCGCTTCTTCTTTGATGCGCGCGGACAACGAGGCGCGTTTTCGAGCGAGCATGAGACTTTACAACCCTCGCCTGCAAAGGAACGGGTTTCAATTAGCGTCGGCTCGAAACCGACAAGAACTATCCCCTCTCCACCACGTCTTCGTGGGGTTAGGGTGAGGGGGCATCACTCAGCGGACCCTCACCCCTGCCCTCTCCCGCATCAGCCACAGGCTGAAGCGGGCGAGGGAGACGGAGCGGAGTTCTGTAGGAGCCTTTGCGAAATCTACTTCGCCTTAAGCATGCCCTAAGCAAGGCCAAAGGGACAGGAGATTTCCACCATCGCCAGAAGAGACATCAATGAACCGAGGTGTTGCCTTCGGGATCCGTGTCGCCGACCTCGAGCAGAGTCCGGCGGCCGGCGAAGCCGTCTTCGATGCGGTGCCAGTGGGCGACGCTGGGCTCGCCGTACTGCCAGCAAAGAAAGACCACTTCGGCGCCGAGCACACAGGGAAAATCGACGAGCCCCTGTTCGATGCCCTTGCACACGCAACCATGACCATGGATCTCCTCGACCCAGCCCTTGATTTCCCCGACGAGCCGGGCGATCTCTTCGTCTTGGCGCAGCCGCGTCATGAGCTCCGGCATCTCCGGGTCGAGTTGCTCGTTCCGAATGACCGTTTCGCTCTTGCTCTTGAGCCGGCGCAGATTCTCTAAAATGTTCTCGATCAACGGACGCAGCGCCGGCAGCAAACCGTTGGCTTCTTCGACGGTAAACAAGCGCGGGTAGTTAGCGGCAGATTCCATCGGCGCTAGCAGGCTGCTGAAAAAGCCTCATATGCTTCGTTGCGCTCAATCGCCTCGCTCCAACGTACCGCATAAGTACGCCTCCGCTCGTCGATGTGTCGCGCGCCTCGCCTCTGAGATCTTTTTGAGCAGCCTGCAAACTTAGATGTTAACAATCTGTTACCTTCTGAGAAATTCTGGCCACAGATAATTTCGATGCCGGCGATGTATTCGGAGACCCCCGCGTCATAGATTCAGGCCCGCGCGCAGCTCGCGCAGCAATGCGATGTTGTCGGAGTGACCCGTCATATGCGCCGTGATCGCGCCGCGCACCGGTCTGCCGAGCAAATAGAAGTCGCCGACGATGTCGAGGATCTTGTGGCGCGCCAGTTCGTCGGGGAAACGCAGCTCGGTGTTAATGATCTTCTCGTCATCGATCAGAATAAAATTGCTCAATCGGCCGCCGGCCGCCAGGCCCATCTTTTCAAGCTTGGCGATGTCTCTAAGAAAACCGAACGTCCGCGCCGGCGCGATCTCTTCCTTGAAACCCTCGGGCCCCTGATCGGTGTAGCTATATTCCTGATGGCCTACAGGTTTAGGATAATTCATGATGTAGCGCACGGAAAAATTTTCCGCCGGCTCGATGCTGATCCATTCTCCGCCCTTGGCGCCGACCCGGTAAGGCCGGTCGACGACGATTTCCGACCAGGGTTCGTCTTCTTCCTCAATTCCCGCTTCTTCGATAAGGCGGCAAAACTCGATGGCCGAGCCGTCTAGGATCGGTACTTCGCTCTGCACCTTCACGAGCAGATTGGTAATGCCGTAACTATGAAGTGTAGCCAGAAGATGTTCCACGGTGGCTACCGCCATCCCGTTGTGGCGCAGCGAGGTCGCGTATCCTGTCGATGCGACGAAGTCGAGGTGAGCGCGCACGCTCGTATCCGCCGAGATCCCGGTAAACACAATCCCGCTGTTGGGCGGCAGCGGATGCAGCACCAGGCCGGTTTTAACCCCCGAATGAAGCCCTTGGCCCGAGGTGACGACGCTTTTTTTGAGCGTCTTTTGCTTGAGCTTCGCGCCGCCTCGCGCGCGCACGGCCGCCGGCCGCTTACGCGCCCGGGTTTTTTTACTGTCGTCCGCTGAGTCCGCGTCAGTCAGCGCTGGCGCTTCGCCAAAGGCGCGGCGCACCGTCAACAGCAGGCCGTCTAGGGATAGCGGCTTTTCGATAAAATCGAAGGCGCCGGCTTTGGTCGCGCTGACCGCCGTGTGGATGTTGCCGTGGCCTGAAATCATAACCACGTTGATGTCCGGCTCTTTGTTCTTGATCTCCTTCAAGAGCTCGATGCCGTCCGCCTGCGGCATCCAGATATCGAGCAGAACCAGACCGGGCTTTTCCTCATCGATCATGCGCAGCACGGTCGTGCTGTCGCCGGTGTCCACGACCCGGTAGCCCTCGTCGCTGAGTACCTCGCGCACCGATTCCCTGACGTCGTCTTCGTCATCGACGATGAGAATCGTTTTGACCGCAAGATTTTCGTTCACCCCGTCCCCCGCGTCCGTTTATTAAGATCCGCCAGCGCCCTGCCCCAGCTCACGCAGCGAGCTGCTCCCGCGCCGGTAATTCGATGATGAATTTCGTGCCTCTCGGCTCATTGGGTCGAACGCGAATATAGCCGTGATGATCCTCGACGATCGCGTTGACGATAGACAACCCCAGCCCCGTGCCATCCTTTTTGGTCGAAAAGTAGGGCTCGAAGACTCGCGCCCGCACCTCCGGCGACAGGCCGCGGCCGTTGTCGGCCACTTCCAGGCTGACGATGGCGAGGGAGCGATCATAATTTGTCGTGATTTTGACTTCTCCATCGCCGTCCACCGCGGCCACCGCGTTATCCAGGAGATTCATCAAGGCGCGCTTCATCTGGTTGCGGTCCAGCTCCAGGGGCGGTATGGCGCCCGGACGAAATTGAAAACCGACTTCCTTATGCCCTTCCTGGAACAAAAACAGCGCCTCGCGCACGATCTCGTTGAGATCGTTGGCGGCCAGCTCGGCGGAGGGCAACCGCGCGAATTGGGCGAACTCATTGACGAGATTCTTAAGCTCCTCGACCTGCCGAATGATCGTCGTCGTACACTTATCGAGAACGGCGCCGTCGCCCTCCAACAGTTTGGCGTAACGTTTGCGCAAGCGCTCGGCCGAGAGCTGGATCGGCGTTAGCGGGTTTTTGATTTCATGGGCGATGCGCCGCGCCACTTCGCGCCAGGCCTCCATCCTCTGGACCTTTTGAATCTGGGTAATGTCCTCTAAAAACATCATGACGCCAAGGCTCCGCCCCTCGTCGTCGCGCAGCGTGGCTGCGTTGGCCACCACAGTCAACAACCGCTCGGGTAGCGAGATTTTGATTTCCCGCTCCACGGCCTCTCCGTTGGTCACGTTTTCCATGATCTCGCGCATCACTTGGAGCCGCTCGGAAGCGAAGACCTGCTCCTCCGGCTTGCCCAAGGCCTCGCCCGCCTTGACGCCGAGCATCTGCTCGGCGGCCTTGTTCCAGGTCGTAATCTTGCCGGCGGGGTCGATGGAGATAACGCCGGCGCCCACGTTGGCCAGCAGCATCTCCATGTAGCGGCCGCGCCGTTGCAACTCCAGAGTCATCAGCTTTAAATCCTGCGTCATCTGGTTGAACGACCCGACCAGCGTGCCGATCTCGTCGTCGCCGCTGGACTCGATCTGGTAATCCCAATTCCCCTGGGCGACTTCATGGGTTCCCTCGGCGAGTCTTTGAATCGGCACGGTGATTCCTTTGGCGAGGTAAAGGCCGAACCAGGTAGCGGCAAAAATAATCACCAGCGTGATCAGCAGGAGCGTCAGGATATAGCTGTTTTTGACCGGAGTTTTTAACGACGCCAGGTGTTTGTACTGTTCATAGGAGCGCGAGATCTGCAGCGCCCGCTTGGTGATGCTCTTGGGCACGTAGTAGTCCACCACCACCACGCCCAAGATGCGTTTGTCCGCGCTGTATACCGGCACTCCGCCGCGGATGACGTCCCCTTCTCCAAAAGCCTGCGTGCGTGTGACTTCCAGCCCGCGCAACGCCCGGTTGAGAAAGTCATTCTCCGGCTTGACGGTGACTCCGGTCGGCACCTGTTCATTGAACGCCACTACCAGCGGCTGGCGATCCGCCGAGAACAGCTCGACGGTGCCGAGATTGTATTCCTGCTGCTTGCTGCGCACGAATTCTTTGAGCCGGTCGTCGACGCGCTGCGGGTTGAAAAGTTCCTCCGCGGTGATGCGCCGGCTTAGTTGGCGCGCGTAGAAGAGCGCGTTGTTGGCCGAATTCTGGTAGTAGGTCTGGCCGATCTCCAGCGAGCCCTGCAGCGCGGTTTCCACCTGCAGATCGAACCAGCGCTCGAAGGAGCGGGTGACGAAGCCGCCGGCGATCGTGAACAGCAATAGCGTCGGCACCAGAGAAAGCGCGACGAACGCAAGCACCAGGCGCACGCGCAAGCGTGACCCGAGAATACCCCGCTTGCGCTCGAAAAGCAGTTTCACCAGGTTTCTTGAGACCAGGAAAACCAGCAGAACGAGCAGTATGATGTTGATGTTGATGAGCAGGAAGAACGCGATGTTGCCGCTGAGCGAATACTCGGGCGAGACCTCGGGTGCCTGCACCTCGAAATAAGCGAACGCGAGCACCATGAGGGTGGCCACGAGAATAACCACGCCTTCGCGCTTGCGCCGCTTGGTCTCTTCCCGCCGGAGGGCATCCTCAAGCGACTTGGCGGTGCTAGCAGCTTCCATCGGCAGGACTCGGTTAAGGAGCTGGAAAAACGACAAAATTCTACCTTCTAAAGAGGTAAAGAACAAGCGTTAAAATAACGCTGATGATCAGGCAGGTGGCGAGCGGAAAGTAGAACGTAAAACGCTCTCGCTCGATGGTGATGTCTCCGGGCAGGTGCCCGAGCCAGGGAATCTTGCCGATGAATGAAAAAATTACGCCGAGAACCACCAGCAATAAGCCGAGATAAATTAAAATCCTGCCGATTCCGCCCATGAACTGTCCTCTAGCTATTCAAGATTTTAATCTTCGTGTTCTTCGTGCCTTCGTGGTGAAATCTGTCTTTACGTTTTGGTTACGGCGTAGCCACGTTCGGATCCGATCCACTGATAAGCGGTCCTAGAACAAACTTTGCTGCGTCTTCGGTCTGCCGGCGTTTTCCGCTCGGGGCTTCTTGCCGAGATGGTCATAGGCCAGAGCCGTCGCCACTCGCCCCCTGGGGGTCCGCTGGAGAAATCCCGCCTGAATCAGAAACGGCTCATAGACATCTTCGATGGTATCCTTTTCCTCGCCGATGGCGGCCGCCAACGTTTCCACTCCCACCGGGCCGCCGGCAAACTTATCGATCATCGTTACCAGCAACATGGTGTCCATTTTGTCGAGCCCCATAGGATCGACTTCTAACATTTTCAGCGCCTCTTCCGTCACCAGGCGGGTGATCACACCGTTGGCCCTCACCTGCGCGTAATCCCGCACCCGGCGCAGCAGCCGGTTGGCGATGCGCGGCGTCCCGCGCGCGCGCCGGGCGATCTCCCCGACGCCTTCGAGCTCTCCGGTGACGCCGAGAATCGAAATGGAACGTTGGAGAATTCGCGTCAGCGATCCGGCATCGTAGAAATCGAGGCGGAAGATCTGCCCGAAACGGTCGCGCAGCGGAGAGGTCAACAGGCCGGACCTCGTGGTCGCGCCGACCAACGTGAAACGTTTCAAATCAAGCTTGATCGACCGCGCCGCCGGACCCTGGCCGATCATGATGTCGATTTGATAATCCTCCATCGCCGGATAAAGCACTTCCTCGACTATGTGATTGAGCCGGTGAATCTCGTCGATGAAGAGCACGTCGCCTTCATCGAGATTGGTGAGCAAAGCGGCGAGGTCGCCGGGGCGCTCGACGATCGGCCCCGAGGTCGCCTTGATGTTCACACCCATCTCGCGCGCGATGATGTACGCCAGCGACGTTTTCCCCAGACCGGGCGGACCATGGAACAGGATGTGATCCAACACGTCGTTACGGCCGCGGGCCGCGGCGATTGAGACCTTGAGGTTTTCTTTGACCTGCTCCTGCCCGATATACTCGTCGAACCCGCGCGGCCGCAGGCTCAGGTCATAATTGAGGTCTTCGTCGGTTCCCCGGCCTTCGATCATCATATTGGCTTTGACCCGTTCGTCCTTCATCTTCGGCTCACGGACTCATTCGGCGCAGCGATTCTTTGAGAACGTCTTCCAAGGATCTCTCCCCTCGCTTCAGCACGTCGCGGACGCTTTTTTCGGCGTCGGGCTTGCGATAGCCGAGGTTGACCAACGCCGACACCGCGTCTTGCAGTAACTGGGAACCGTCTGCCGATTTCTTTATCTCTGAGAAGTCCGGAGCCAAGACGGCCAGTTTATCTTTGAGCTCGACGATCATCCGCTCGGCTAGTTTTCTGCCGACACCGGGAATCGACACCAGCCGGACCTGATCGCCTTCTTTAAGCGCGCGGGTGAGATCTTCGGCCGGTATGCCCGACAAGATGTTAAGGGCGAGCTTCGGCCCGATGCCGGCCACGCCGTTCAGCAAGAGAAACACTTGCTTTTCCGAAAAATCGTGAAACCCGAAAAGTTGCAACGCGTCCTCGCGCACATGGGTATGAATCTGAAGGTTCACCGGCTCGCCGACCTCGGGCAGGCGATAGAAAACCGTCAGGGGAATGAAAACCAGATATCCGACGCCGCCGACGTCGACGATGATTTCGCCCGGCACTTTGTGCGCCAGAGTGCCGCTGATTTGCGCGATCACGGCAAGATTTAAACCGTTACAGGGACCATGGTCCGTGGCGCCTATTTTTTCCCGGCGATCTCAAGGTAGTCCCGCCAGCGCAATACTTTGCCGCGAGTCCCGGCCGCGCGGCGCGCCTGCGCCGAGAAATCTCGGCGGTGGATATGGCAAATAGCGGCGGCCAAAGCGTCCGCGGCATCCACCGCGACCTCGCCGCGCAGACAGAGCAAAACGGTTACCATCTTTTGCACCTGCTGCTTGGTCGCCTGGCCAAATCCGGTAACCGCGACTTTGATCTCCGCGGCCGAATACTCGAAAACCGCGGTCTCATGCTCCGCCGCCGCCAAGAGCGCCACGCCGCGCGCCTGGCCGAGCTTGAGCGTGCTCGCCGGGTTGCGGGCGAAGAAGACCCTTTCCAGGCTCACGCCACTGGGGCGAAACTTTCTTAGCACCTCTTGAATCCCCTGATGGATTCGGCGCAGACGCGCCCCCTGGGTGTAGGCCGATGAAGTCGCGATGGTCCCATGCGCGATGTGGGTGAGATGGTTGCCGTCGACCTGGACGAGCCCCCATCCGGTCACCAGGGACCCCGGATCGATGCCGAGTATGCTTTCGCGGTCGTGGAGCGTTGGCATCTTTCGTGGCGGCGCAGAGCGGCCTTCAGCTCGCCTTTTCCATCAACTCCGTCGGAATGTTGAAATTGGCGGACACGCCCTGCACATCGTCGTGATCTTCGAGTTCTTCGGTCAATTTCAGGATCTGCTCGACATGTTTGGCGTCGACGTTCACCGTGTTCTTCGGCACCATGGTGACCTGAGCGCTGGCCACCGGGACTTTTTCCCGGTCCAACCGCTCCTTCACCTTCTCGAAGTCCTCCGGTTGCGTCACCACCTCGAAGAGATCGTCCTCCTCTTTGACATCCTCTGCGCCGGCGTCGAGCACGATGCCCATCAGTCGCTCTTCATCGATCTGTGACTTCTCAATTGTGATCAAGCCCTTTTTGTCGAACATCCAGGACACGCAACCGGTCTCGCCGAGATGCCCGCCATGGGTGGTAAAAAGACGCCGGATCTCCGAAACCGTGCGATTTTTGTTGTCCGTCAGGACTTGCGCCAGAATCGCCGCGCCGCCGGGACCATAGCCTTCGTATTGAACCTCTTCGTAGGTGACCCCTTCAAGTTCTCCGGTGCCTTTCTTGATCGCCCGGTCGATATTGTCATTCGGCATGCTGTTGGCCCGCGCCGTCAGCACGGCGGTGCGCAGACGCGGGTTGGAATTCAAATCACCGCCGCCCATGCGCGCGGCCACGGTGATTTCCTTGATGAACTTGGTGAAGAGCTTGCCCTTCTTGGCGTCTTTGGCCGCCTTTTTGTGCTTGATCGTGCTCCACTTCGAATGGCCTGACATGACTTTCCGACCCCCCGATTCGTTGACGGTAAGCTATCACAAAGATGATTGAGGGTAAACCGGGCTTTCCGGCGCGCATGGCTTTTTTCTCCGGCGCCGTTTCTGTATAATCGTTTTGCCGATGATCGCAGTAATCGCTTCCATCGTCTTAAGGGCTCGATCAAACTTCAGGTGCTTACTCGCGGCGGTATTCTTGTCGCTCTTGCAGGCGGCTTGCGCGCTGCCGCCGGCACGGGTCAGTGTGCCTGCGCCCGGCACCGGGCGGGCTACCCAAACCGGCATCGCTTCGTGGTACGGCCCCGGCTTTCACGGCAAACCGACCGCCAGTGGCGTCATTTACGACCAGCATGAATTGACGGCGGCGCATCAGACCTTGCCCCTCGGCACCCGGGTGATGGTGACGAACCTGCAAAACAGCGCCTCGATGGAACTCACCATCAACGACCGGGGACCGTTTGCCAAAGGCCGCATCCTTGATCTTTCCTACGCGGCCGCGCAAGCCCTCGGCGCCGTGGGCCCCGGCACAATCCCGGTGCGCATCGAGGTGATCGACGGCGGTCCCTATCGGGTTCAAACCATCCGCGATTCGCTCGATTACACACTTCAGTTGGGAGCGTTCTCCCAGCTTGAAAACGCGCATCAGTTGCGCGATCGCATCGCGCAAAACTATGCCGGCGTGATCATCAGGCCGCTACAAACTAGCGACACCACCTATTTCCGCGTCCAGCTCGGCACCTTCTCGAACCGGGCTGCCGCTGAAGAACAGGCGCGGCAGGTCTCCCAGGCCGGGTTCCCCGTGATCATTGTGGAGAAATAGGTGAATAGTGCCGCCGCGGTAACAGAGAATTTTCGCTTTCTCGCGTCACGCGCCTCGGGCAAGCTCGCCATCGCGATTCTCTCAGGGCTGCTCGCCGCTTGCGCCGGTTCGGAGCCGCCGCGGCTCAACTCCGCGCCCGCCCCCTCTCTTGCCGAGCTCAAGCAGCGAGTCAGCGAGATTCGCGCGCTGCCATTCAAGCAGGAGACAGAGCATAGCGGCCTCCCCGCGTTATCGAGCGCGGGTGTCGGGGACGAGCTCGGCGGTCGATCGCTGGCGGAGCTCGCGCGCGTCTATAAGCGCGTCGGTCTTCTCGCCGAGTCCGTCGATCTTACCAAGGCGATAATGGAATTTGCGAGACTGAAGCGGTTGGCCGTGTTCGAAGCCGGCCGCGAAAGGCTGGTGATCGCCCCGGAGGCGGCAAGGCTCGGCGAGGCGTTGGCTGGTGAGCGGCGTGGAGACGCGAATCAAATTGCCGCGGTGCTCGCATTGACGCGGGCGCTGCAAGACCAGCATTTCCGTTGGTCAGATCGAGTCAAAGGTCTGGGTTCGGAAGATCGCAAGCTCGCCTTTCACGCGCTGGCGGACGGCGATGCCCTGCTGGCAGCGCTCAGCTACTTGACTAAATACCGGGAGCCGCTCAACTGGGCCCAGGCGACCATCAGATTCGCCGCGGAATTGGAAAAGGTCGGCGGCCATCTTCCCGAACTCTTAAAGCAAGATTTGGTGTTTCCCTACCGCGACGGAAGTCAATTCGCCCAGTGGGCGTTCTTGGCCAAAGGCTGGAGCGGTGTCAACGCCCTGTTCGCCGATCCGCCTGTTTCCAGCGCGCAGATTCTCCATCCTGAGAAGTACTACATCCGGCGCCTGGCCCCGTTGCGCATCACGCCTTTCGGGCTCCTGCGACAGTTCAAGGAAAGCGCCGTCTTCGATGAAACTCTAGGAGAATATCGAATCCAAATTCTCCTTGGCCTGAATCAGCCGCGCAAGGATGCCGAACGAATCGCCTCCCGCTGGACTGGCGATCATCTGTCGGCCTATCCGGACGGCGAAGGTTTGATAACGGCCTGGATCAGCGCCTGGAGCAGCGACAAGGAAGCGCGAGTTTTCCAACGCGCCTTTCGCGCCGTGCTGGAGCGGCGCCACCGCGTGCGCTTCGACGAAACGCCGGGCGCGCCCGACGGCTGGAAAGCGAACCTGCGCACCGGACGCTCGATGGTACTGCAAGCCCGAGGTGCCGTGGTGCTTTTTCTCGACGGCATCGCGTCAGCTCGCGCCCTGGAAGTCAGCGAAGAAAACTGGCAGAACCTGCAAATCGCCCCCGAATCGGTGGGCTTGCCCTTCGACTCGGCCCAGAAACCGGCTCAGTTGTCGCTCAAAAGCAGATAACGGTCAGCTTCCCTCTTGACCCGGCCCTCGCGCATCAGCTTTTCCAGGTGCGCTTGCACGGAAAACTCCGCCACTCTCTGGAGCGCGGGCGAAACGTCGACGTAGATCATTTGCGTGATATCGCCGATGGTGTTGCGCCCCTTGCGCAGCGCCGACAGCACCTGATGTTCGCGTTCGAGCCGATGTTGGATGTACTCCCTGATTTTCGCTTCGGGTTTGCCGATGAGCGGCCCATGACCGGGCAGGATCAAGCTGATGTTGAATCCCAGCAGCCGCTCCAGCGATTTCAAATAGTCGGTCATGTTGCCGTCCGGCGGTCGGATGACGGCGGTGCCGAAGCCGAGAATATTGTCGCCGCTGAAAAGCACTTTATCGCCGGACTCGTAGAAGCAACAATGGCCCGACTCATGCCCGGGCGTGTGCAAGACATGCAACTCGCCGCCGCCAAAGCCGATGCGGTCATTGTCGCCGTACTGAAAGTCCTCGCCGCCCAAGTAGCCCGCGCGCGAGCGATGAATGCCCAGCTTGGCGCCGGTGCGCTTTTTGAGCGCCAAAGCGCCGCCGCAGTGATCGCTATGGATATGCGTGAGCAGAATCTTTTCGATCTTCTTGGCCCCCATCGCCTCCGCTTGTTCGATGATCCCGTCCATGTTCGAGTCGGCGCTCAGCGCCACGTCGATGACGACGATGTTTTCCTTGCCGACGACGTACTGATTCGTCCCCTGAAGCGTCATGATGCCGGGATTATCGGCAGTGAAGTGGCGAATGTGATTGGGAGTGGCCATCGCAAGTCTTTCAGCGGCTTCGGCGTCGCGGCGAAGGAATCGAAGGGAACCGCATAGCAGCGCCAGCGACGATTTGCCGAGCGCCGCCAGCGCTTCTCTTCTGGTAATCACAAGCTAGTGATAACTCGCAGAGATTCATTTCACCACGAAGTGTGTCATGAGCTTACGCTCGCCCGCCGAGAATGAAAATGGAGGGATTTCCTTCCACAGGGTGCCCTCCTCGACTCGTCATTCCCGCGCACGCGGGAATCCAGGTTTGTTGGCCGAATTAGCCTGGATACCCGCTTTTGCGGGTATGACGGAACCCAGGCGGGCCTCTTCGTTCTCATCCCCAAACGGGTATTTTCAAAGGAGGCACGAAGGACACGAAGGGTTCGGAAATCGCACGAAATCGCACTCTTAAACTTCGTGCTCTTCGTGTCCTTCGTGGTGTATTCTACTTGTCAATTTTACAGCAACTGTCTCAACACGTACTCCAAAATTCCGCCGTGCCGGTAATAATCCAGTTCCGCCGGCGTGTCGATGCGGCAGATTACTTTGAACTCTTTGGTCGCGCCTGCGTCGCTGGTCGCCTTGACGCTTAGTTCGGCGCCGATTTTGAGTCCGTCTGAGATGCCGGTGATGCCGAACTTCTCGAATCCGGTCAGCCCATGGGTCTTGAGATTCTCACCGGGCTTGAACACCAGCGGCACGATGCCCATGCCGATCAAATTGCTGCGGTGAATGCGCTCAAAGCTCTCGGCGATGACGGCCTTGATGCCGAGGAGCCGCGGCCCCTTGGCCGCCCAGTCGCGCGACGAGCCGGTGCCGTATTCTTTGCCGGCGATGACGACGAGCGGCGTCCCCTCTTTTTGATATTGCATCGCCGCGTCGTAGATCGACATCTGCTTTTTGTCCGGCAGATGGACGGTCACGCCGCCCTCGGTTCCCGGCGCCAGCATGTTTTTGAGCCGCACGTTGGCAAAAGTCCCGCGCGTCATGACTTCGTGATTGCCGCGCCGCGCGCCGTACTGGTTGAAGTCCTTAGGCTGAACGCCATGCTCCGTCAGATAACGGGCCGCAGGGCCGTTCTTTTCAATGGACCCGACCGGAGAGATATGGTCCGTGGTGATCGAGTCGCCGAGCAGCGCCAGAACCCGCGCGCCGGCGATGTCTCGGAGTGCCGACGGCGCATGACCCATCGCGTCAAAATAAGGCGCCTTGCGCACGTAGGTCGAGTCGGGGTCCCAATTGAAAAGCTCCCCTTCGGGCGTCGGCATTTGTTTCCAGCGCTCGTCACCCTCGAAGACATTGCCGTACTCTTTCTTGAACATCTCGGACTTGACCGACCTGCGAATCTCGTCGCGAATCTCTTCCGGCGCAGGCCAAATGTCTTTTAAATATACCGGATTCCCTTTTGGATCGTTGCCCAACGGTTCGCTGTATAGATCCAGGTCCATCCGGCCCGCCAGCGCGTAGGCGACCACCAGCGGCGGCGAGGCGAGATAGTTCGCCCGCACCTGTGGATGCACCCGTCCTTCGAAGTTGCGGTTGCCCGAAAGCACCGCCACCGCAACCAGATCCCCTTCCTGGATCGCCGCGGAAACGGGCTCAGGAAGCGGGCCGCTGTTGCCGAGGCAAGTAGTGCAACCGTAGCCGACAAGGTAGAAACCGAGTTTCTCCAAATGCGGCATGAGGCCGCTCTCCTTTAGATAATCGGTTACGACCTTCGAGCCGGGCGCGAGGCTGGTTTTCACCCAGGGC
>JACPFE010000545.1 GCA_016183145.1 Deltaproteobacteria bacterium
ATCTCAACAACTATCGTTCCTTCCATCTCGACCCTTGCAGCATTACCCGGCTCCATCGCAACGGCGCGAACGCCTGGAGCCTCACCCAGGTCAACAACAAAGAATACCCGCCGCAAGCAGACTCGCCGCTGTGACGGTGAATGCGGCCGATGTGGTTCTTTAATGCGGGAAATGAACCGCGAGCGTGTAGGGGCGACCGGCCGGTCGCCCCTACTGAGTTTTTCGCGCGAAGAGCGCGACGGTGCAAAAGAGCGCCGCCAACAAAAGATAAGCGATGAAGAACTCAGGCGCGGCCATCACTCCGAATCGGCTCGTGATGCCGCCGGGCGTGAGCTCATAGGCGTGAATGATGCCGCTCGCCGAGAGCACCGCTGCGGCACTCGCCCAAGCCGCGGCCTTGAAGAACTGCCGCTCGATCAGCGCGACGCCGATGGCGGCGAGAATCATCGAAGTAAAGATAAAGCCGCGCTCCAGCGAGATCATGCCGTGAATCGCCATGCTCTGGGCAAAAGGCGCCAGGCCGATGCCTGCCAACGATTTCCCCGCCGCTCGCATTCCGGTTTCAACCATCAAGAGCCCCCACGCTGCCAACGCGGGAACGATGCCTAAGGCGACGGCGGGGGCATGCTCCTTGGGTGTCTCCTGAAACGCCTGCGCGACGATGATGATACCGATATATAGAAGAATGCCGATTCCCGCCTCTAAAGGAATCAACCCCAGCACGGCTTGGATCGTGCCGGTGAGGCACAGAAAGCTGATGAAGATTCCGTTCAGCGCGGAATAACCGGAGCGTGCGCCGAGGCGCTTCCAGCCGGGATGGCCGATGTAGATCGTTGTGGGGAAAACGCTGCCGAACAGCGCCGCTACAACCGAGCCGATCCCGTTGGCCATGAGCGACGGAAAGGTTCGAAAGCGGTCACCGGCCGCTTCCGCGCTCTCGATGTTTTGCAACGAGCCGACGACGTTGAAAATTCCCATGGGAAAAATGACCGAGAAGTAATTTAAAAACGCCGGGTGGGTGAGGGCCTCCCAGAGCGAGTCTCCGGTAAAGACCGGCGGTGCCAGTACGACGCTCGCATTTAATGCCGTCGCGTTTATGGTTCCCAAAATCCAGCCCAGGCCGGTTCCAATGGCGATCGCGACCATGCCGCCGGGTAGACCCAGCGGGAGTTTTTGATGGGAGAAATAGGCGACGAAGATCAGCGCCATCGGCACCATCGCCACCAGCGGTTGGGCGAAAATCTTGAAAGTGAAGTCCATGGAGATGAATGTAATGGCGATGCCCGCCAACGCGGAAAGCAGCGCAGCGCGCGGCGTCACCCGCCGTACGCTTTCCGCGATGAACGCGCCGATGATCTCGATGACGCCGTTTAAAAAACAGGCGACCAGCCCAACCTTCCAGGCCCACACCGGATCTTTGGTCTCCTGGACGATCGGCAGCATAATGAAAAAAACAAAGGCGAACAGGCTTACCGTGTTAATGCCATAGGGTAGCGCGGTGACTTCTTCCCGGCCGGTTTCGCGGGCGAGCTGGCGCGCCTGCCAGGCGTAAAAGAAGTTGCCGACGAGAATCGAGATCGCCGCGCCGGGCAGAATTTTGCCGAAGATGTAGGCGTCCGGCAGATGAATCAGCTCGCGACACAGACTGACGATCAGAATGAGCTGGATCAGGTTATCGATCATCAGACCGAAAAAGCCGTCGAGGTCCTTGCGGACAAACCAGGAGGGGGTGAAAGATGATTGGGACATGGGATTGAAATACCCAGAGTGATTTTCCGGCAATGTAGCCGTCAGAACTCATCCCTGTCAAACGGCGCCGCCACAGAGCGTGGGAATCATTGAATGTTGGCGCGGATTCGAAGTGCAGGTATGATCGAACCCGTGAACGCTAAAAAGCGAGCGATGCGGTTGTTCTTGACCGGGGCTCCGGGAGTTGGCAAGACCACGCTCATCCGCGCCGTGGTAGAAGGATTGGAAGCGATTAAGTGCGCTGGCTTTTACACACTGGAGGAAAGGCGAGGAGGACAACGGGTCGGCTTTAGAATCGTGACGCTCTCTGGCCGGGAAGGAAGCCTCGCCTCGCTGGGAAATAGACCGCCCACGGTCGGCAGATACTCCGTTCACCTCGATCAATTCGAAGCGCTCGTGCTACCGGAGCTCGATTCCCGCACGACTCCGGCGGACCTCTACGTCATCGACGAGATCGGCAAGATGGAGCTTTTTTCGCGGAAATTTGCCGGCAGGCTTGTCGATCTTCTTGCCGAGCCTACCCCCATCTTGGCTACGATTGCCCAAAAGGGCATGGGGCTCATCGAGCAGATCAAAAATCGAGATGACATCGAGCTGATCGAAGTCTCGCGAAAAAACCGCGACCGGTTAGTCGACCAGATCAGATCCAGGATCAAAACAGAGCGGGAGCGGATGTGAGTTTGCATAAGCCGGCGCATCAAGGTGATATGCCGTGATGATCGCGAGCGCCGGGCTTGCCGGCGGTCAACCTGGTTTGGGTCTGGCTTTGCGCGCCGCCTAGCGCCTGCGCAGGTCCTGCGCAAGCTCGATCAAGTGGCCGTCGGGGTCGCGGATGTAAGCGGTACGTTGACCCCAAAACCGATCGGTCGGCTGCACGGCAGGAGCCGCGCCGCGCGCGACCAGCTCGCTGAAGGCCGCATCCACGTCGGCGACCTTGAAGCCGATCTCAAATCCCGGCGCGCTGGAACTCGGCGCGTGAAGAGGTTTTGACAGAATCGTACTCATTGCGCTGCGCGTATAAAGCGCCAGGCGCGTGGCGCCGGTCTCAAGCTGCGCGTACTCTCCCGAGCGATGGCCCAGGCGCAGTCCCAAGACCTCGGTGTAAAACCGCAGCGCCCGGTCCAGCTCCTCGACAATGAGAACCACATAGTCAGGCGTGGTAAGTTGCATAATTCATCTTACCTTAAACGTTTAACCGCTTGTATCCTCTGGGCGCAAACCAAACGTCTCAAGTAATGCACGCGCCGGCGCACGCGAGCGGGTGCGCCTGCCAGGCGTCGAGTAAATTCTCAACCGGAATCGAGATCGCCGCATTGAGAAGAATTTTTCCGAAACTGTAATCGCTCTTTTCTGTCAAACAACAGAGGCGCGCGTAAGGTCAGATTGGTAGCAGCAGAGATCAAAGCAAGAAGATCTTTCTTCTAGCCGTTGATCCTTGGGTGTCGTCTTGGGATACTCCAGCGATCAACCAACATAGTAATATGCTCGATGCGGCCGCCTGGTTCGGCGTGGATAATGAGAACTTCATCGGACAAGGCGGCGACGAGTTCGTTTCGGCGGCGGGCGGTGTTCTTGTCGGGGCGGCGGGGACGTTTTTCGAACGGGGAAATGAGCAACATGCGCCCGGTCTCCACAGCGTTGCGCCAGTCAGCCGGCAGTCGAATCTTCTCCATTGCCCGTGCCAAGCAGATAATGATTGGCTGTTTTCCCCGCAAGAGAATCCGCAGACACTCTTTTTCGACGGGCGAATGAAAGCCACTTACGACAGTTACGCCTTCATCACGTAGATTTCTGGCGCTGTCGTAAGCGCCGAGAATGGCATCACCTGGACACCGGACGGAGCAAAACAAGCCGACCTTACGCTTGCCCAGAATTTCCACGTTGCCAATGGTCCAGAGCTGCAGCGGGGCATTAGCGCTTAGCCTGTCAGATAATTGCTGCGGCCAGCGCGCATCTGACGTCGTCAATTTTGAAATTAAAATCAGAGTCCTCCCCTCCCCAATGTCGCTCCCCTTCATTGTTCGGGTAATAGCGAGGCATTTCTTTGTGCCAAGCGTTCCCGGGCATGCCGAATTGCCTTATGGAGTTTCTTCTGCAGGAGCTTGCGGGGCAGGACCTTGGTCCAATAAGAAGCGACCCGGATGCCGCTTTTCTCCAGTTCCAGCAGTTCGATCTGCTCGCGCTTCTTCCCGGCGCAGAGTATGAGGCCGATGGGGGATTGCTCCCCCGGCTTCTGTTCGTATTTTGCCAGCCATCGCAGATAAAACTCCATCTGGCCCTTGTCGCCGGGTTGGAAATCGCGCAGTTTCAGGTCGATGGCCACCAGGCGCCGGAGCCCGCGGTAAAAAAATAGCAGGTCGAGGTAGAAATCATCGCTGTCCACCTGGATGCGTTTCTGCCGCGCCACGAACGTAAAACCCACGCCCAACTCCAGCATGAAGTTTTCCATCTCCCGCACGATCGCATCCTCGATGTCTTTTTCGATATAGCGGTCCTTCAAACCGAGGAAGTCGAGGAAGTAGGGATCGCGAAAAACCAGATCGGGCGTGAGTTTGTCCTCAGCACGGAGAGCGTTGAGTTCGTGACGGATCAATTCCTGGGGTTTCTTCGATAACGCCGTGCGCTCGAAAAGCATGGAGCCGATCTTCTTTCCTAGTGTGCGCGTGTTCCATCGCTCGATCCGGCACATCTCCGCATAGAAGTCGCGCTTGAGCGGGTCGTCGAGGTAGATGATGAGCGAAAAATGGGTCCAGCCCAATTGTGCAGTCAATGCCTGCACAATTCGGGAATCGGGAAATACCTCGGCAAAGCGAATCATATTGAAGAGATTACGACGGGAGAAGCCGCGCCCAAACTCAGCCGTCAATTGTGTCCCCAGCACGGACACTATTCGTTCTCCATACTCCGCCCGCTTCTCTTTCAGGATGTCTTGCCGGATGCGCTTGCCAATACGCCAGTAAAGCAAAACCAGCGCGGAGTTCGCCTGCCGGGCAACATCTTGCCGCGCCTCGGCGATCAACTGCCGCAGGTCGCCCAATAGCGTCTTGGATCTTGTCGGGGTCACTTCAAACCCAATCGCTTAAACTCGCCTCAACACCGTCATTCACTCCTCTTCGATCTCCGCGTCGCGCCCCATCCGGTACTTGATATCGTCGTTGCCTGCCCTGAGCTTGGTCGAAGGGCCTGCCCTGAGCTGAGCCGAAGGGCCTGCCCTGAGCTGAGCCGAAGGGATGCCTGTCCTGAGCTTTGACGAAGGAAAGTCCAACTCCTTCTCGGTAAACCCGTAGTGCGCCGCCAGCACCCGGTCGATTTCGTCGAGGATGGGTTTTGCTTTCATTTGCGCGAAGCGTCGTAGGAGTTAAATAGGACTTTTCCTGATTGTTTGCCCACCCTAGTGTCAGCCCTGCGGCCAGTGGGTCGCTGTCGTAAAATAATGTACTTTCATGAACCGGCCGGTTCACTCCCCGCCGACTTAATTTTCAAAAGCAGGTCCGTGAGCGGTTTAAGGCTGTCAATATCACTAAGAACTATTTCCGGTTCAGCCCGTGCTGTTACAAGGGCATATCCGCTCGCTGTTTTTTTCACGTCAAACGAAAAATGCAGGTTAGGACCTTTCTTCTGGCGATCAAGAATGGTTCCAAGGGC
>JACPFE010000546.1 GCA_016183145.1 Deltaproteobacteria bacterium
GTGAAACAACCATCCCTCAGGGCAACCGCGCAACTGGAGCCGGTTCTTGACGAGATCGAGGTCCGACATCACCCGGTCCTCGCGGCCGACCCCCCGGTTGTAGTGGTCATCGGGCTCGATGGCGGTCACCACGCCGTTTTTGCGCCGGACTCTGAGAACACACTGGCTGCCGCCGCAATTGATCCGGCAGCCGGTGTAAAGCACCTCTTCGCCGGTATGAAGCGACTTCAACTTGCGCACGACACTCGCGCGTTGCGCCTTAGGACGCAGGCTCGGTCCAGGACTCATGAATCAACCCCTTTCTTCACACGCGCCAGCTTTCGTTAGTCTTGCTCTTGTCATACTCAGGTCCTTTTCCTTCTGCGCTCTCGGGCACATATTTTTGCGGATCGCGCCGAAAGTTGATGCGGCAATCCTTGGAGCAAAAGTAAAAATACTTGCCCCAAAACTGCGCCTTGCCGCCCGCCGGCGCTTGCTCATCGACTGTCATCTTGCACACGGGATCGGTAGCCATAACCCACCTCCTTGGTTGGAATGCAAAGTGTAATTTTGGATTCTGCGTTTTCCATTCCGTATTTCGCCTTTCGCAATTTGCATTCTGCATTTAGTCAACCCGCCTTCCTCATCTCCACCCGGCTGCCCCGGTCGGTGGGTCCCGGCGAACAGGTGACGGGGTCGGGCCGGATATGGCCGTAGCCACCGACCAGGCCGATCGGATTCAAGGGCGCGGGCATCACGCTTTTAAAATGGCGCCAGCCGTCGAACTGGTAGTTTTCCCAGGCGTGATAGATGATCACCTGACCCGGTCTCACTCCGGGCGAGACCACGACCTGAATGCGAAAGTTTCCGACGTCGTTGTAAAGCTCGACGAATTCGCCGTCGCGCAGGCTCCGCTCTGCGGCATCGCTTGCGCTGATCAATGCCACGGGCTCGCCGCGCTGGAGCGAAAGGATGACCGAATCGTCAACCCAGTCGCTATGGATGCTCCAGCGCGCATGGCCGCCGGTTATCTTGAGCGGGTAGTTTCCTCCCGCCGTCGGACAATCCTTATGTGTCGGCAAGTGCTCGTCCAGCTCCAGATACCAGTCGTGGTCGATGTAAAATTGCAGCCGGCGCGTGAGCGTCGGATAAGGTTCTTTTTTTTGCGTGTGCCAGGTGAGCGGCACGAGGGGTTCTCCTAGCTCCAGGTCGCAGGCGTTGCCGATCGACCGGATCGCCGTGCCAAGACCGGTATAGGCTGCAATCCCTTGCTGTTTGAATTCCTCCCATCCGATCTGCTCGACGTTTCCTGTGTTCAGAAAGGCATCACGCGCCACGCCTTCCTCATCGTCCTCGGTATAAAGTCCCCCGCAGGTCACCGTATGTTCCAGCCGGTCGAGTTTTCTTTCTCTACCGCTGCCGTCTAAGTACGACAGGACATTACGTTCCCGTGCTCGCTCGCTGACCTTTCGAGCCAAGCGCACGGATATCGCCCAATCACTCAACGATTCGTAGAGAGGCTCGGCCGCCCGATCATTGACTTGAAGGAAAGGGGATTGACTTGAGCCCAGCATGCTGGTGGAAGTGCGTTCGTACCATCCGCAAGCCGGCAAAACATAATCGGAATAAAGCCCGGTTCCGCTGACCCGCCAGTCGACGGTGACAATCAACTTCAATTTTCTCTGCAAGGTTTCCAAGAGTTGATTGCTCCCGCGGCCGCGGCGAAAAACATTTCCGCCGACCTGAAAGAGTATCCGCGGCTCCTTATGGCGCGGCGGCACCACGACCTGCCAGCTCTTATCCAAAGCCTCATCGACATATTCCCCTAATCGGCGCTTGAGATAGGGGTCCCAGCCTTTATGTCGTTCAGCTAACTCCACAAGCCCGCCGTGGACAAAGTGCACCATGGCGGTCAGCCCGACGGAACCGGCGGCAACCGCTTGTTTGCTATATTCGTAAAGAATCATTTCGGTGGTGTAGCCATCCTCTTTCCACGCCGCGAAGCGCGGATCACTCGCCGAGGCGGAAAGCAGCATCTGGTGCCCGTGCCGTTCCAAAGCGCCCAAGGCCGTATCGGGGGTCAGCGCCGGGAAGGCGCTGAAGGTCGCTCCTTTTCTTCCCATGTGCCCGCAGAGAGCAAAAACGAGAAAAATAGCCCGTTCGATTAAGTCGCCGTGATAAAACTTTCCCCAGTTCGAGGTGGAGATGTTAACGACGCCGCCGGCTCCGGCCACGTCTCGCGCCAACTTTTCGATCAATGCGGCCGGCACGCCGGTGATTTGCGCCGCCTTCTCCGGGGTAAAATTCTCATCGAGCCGCTCGCGGAGAAACTCAAATACCGGCCGCACCTGTACGCTTCCCGAAAGCAGTTGGGCGCCGTACTCGCCTTCCAACGCCGGCGTCAATGTCCCGAGAGCAAGACTCTTACGCGGCGCCTCCACGATTTGCCGGGACGTTTCGTCGTACACATAGAAAACATCCTCCCGACCATCGCGCTTGAAATCTTTCTCGCGCAGGAGCTTGCCGTTGTCCACCCGTACCAACAACGGGAAATCAGTTTGCTCGCGCACAAACTCCTTGCGGTAGAGACCTTCACGAACAACCACCTGGGCCATCGAGAGCGCAAGCGCGGCGTCGGTGCCGATCTCAAGCGGCACCCAGAGGTCGGCGTGAACCACCGATGCGTTGTAGTCGGGAGCGATGGCGATGACGCGCGCGCCGTTGTACCGTGCCTCCGGAATGTAATGAAAGTTAGGCGTATTTGTATACGCGGGATTGCCGCCCCAGACCAGAATAATATCGGCATGGAACCAGTTGTCAGCTGAGTCGGCGAACATAATCTTTCCTGCCGTTACGCCGGCGCCGAGGTGACCATCGCCGATCTCCACGTTTTGACTGGGGAGCGGCGATCCCAGTGTCTCAAAAAATGCGTTGGGTCCGATGCCTTCGCTGCCCAGGCTGTGAACCCGCGTGCCGCCGCCCTGGATGATGGTCTCCGGGCCCTCGGTGGTCAGAACATCGATCACAGTATCCGCGATCTCGGTCAAGGCTTGATCCCAACTCACCCGCTGCCAGCGTTGGCCTCCCCTGGGGCCGATACGCTTAAGCGGATATTTCAAGCGCGTGGGATCGTACATGCGATGGGCATAACACGCGCCTTTTTGACAGCCCCGGGGATTGGGGTCTGGAACGTTAGGATCATTTGGAGCCGGGTAGTTCCCGACCTGTTCCTCCCTGAGAACCACGCCGTCTTTCACATAAAGATTGAAGTTGCAATTGCGCTGGTACCAGCAATTGGTTATGTGAGAGGACTTCACGACGCGGTCCCAGTCCCACCACTGTTGCCGCAACGCTTTGAGGTCGTAACCGGCCTGCGCCGACGAGGCGTTGTCCGCCGCGGTCAATCCGTCTAATTCCAGTTTCAAGGTAGACAAAGCTAACCTCCCGTTCCTCGTCAACCCGACTCGAGAAGTATTCCCTCTCCACCACGTCTTCGTGGGGGAGAGGGTAAGGGGGCGTCCCAGGGCCAGACCCTCACCCCTTCCCTCTCCCGCAAAGCGAGCGAGGGTGATCTTGCTTGTATCCTTTGGGCACATCGCGAGATGTGCTTCGCCTGAAGCATGGCCTGCCTTCTCCGAAAATCTTCTTCTATGCCGCCTTTCTCACTTCCACGCGAGTGCCGCGGTCGTTCGGACCCGGGCCCAGACTCACCACGTCGGGGCGGATGTGGCCGTAACCGCCAACCATTTCGATGGGATTGAGCGGCGACGCCATGACGCTCTTGAAATGGCGCCAGCCGTCGAACTGATAGTTCTCCCACGAGTGATACATGATCGCCTGCCCGGGCCTAACCGCGGACGACACCGTAAGCCGGACCTGAAAATCGCCGACGTCGTTGTACACGGCCACCAGGTCGCCGTCCCGCACCTCGCGCCGCTCGGCATCTTGCGGGCTTAAAAAAACCGCAGGCTCGCCCCGCTGGAGCGCCAGCATGACGGCGTCATCCACCCAGTCGCTATGCACGCTCCAACGGGCGTGGCCACCGGTCAGTTGGAGCGGATAGTCTCCTCCGGCCGTTGGGCAGTCTTTGTGCGTCGGCA
>JACPFE010000550.1 GCA_016183145.1 Deltaproteobacteria bacterium
CGATTTCGCGACATCACCCGTCTCGTCGAACATCTTGGTGTTGATCCAGCCGACCACCTGCCCGCCGCCGCTGGTCCACAGCGTGTCGTTGGCGTCGTAGCCGAACTGCAAATGATGCGTCCCGAAGCAGGTATCGACGAAGGTGTACTGGTGCGTCTTGGGATCGAAGTACGTCAGTTGACGATTGGTTGCGTTCAAAGGGAAGAGCTTGGCCGAAGGATGATCGGAGCCTTTCTTGCAAAAGGCGGGATTGTCGGCGTCACGAAACCTCGCAGCGAACCACACCCGTCCCTTGCGGTCGAACATGCCGTTGTGATTGTTCGCCTTGCTGTCCCAGATCTTCTCGCTGCCCCAGTAGGGCGAAGGCTTCATCAACTTGTCGCTGGCCGCATGGCCCGGGCCCAGCGCTTCTTTCGTGCCGGGGTCGCGTATCGGCGCGAGCATGTTCGTAACGGTGTGGGTTTTCGGGTCGAGCACCGGAATGATGTCGGTGCTGTATTCGGTCGATCCGTAAAGCGGGCCATAGGCGTTGACGGTGGGGTAGCGCCGGTCCGAGGCGATCAGGTCGTGAAGGTAATGCTTGTCGTCGAGCCAATCCCAGGTGGTAACGACAATGTTGCGCTCGACCCCTTGCGGCCGAGAGGGCTTTGCGTGGGGCAGTTCGCCCTTGGCGATCCGGTCCGTCCAATCCGCAAGGTACTTGATGGGGCCTCCGCCGAGATCCTTGACGAGCGCATCGGACATTCTCTGACCAGACTGACCTGACTGGATCCGGCGGGACCAGGCTTCTTCGGGAGTGGCGAACTTACCGAGGGGGTAGGGCACGCTTTTCGGGAAAGTGCGCGTGGAAAGTTGACCCATCTGGTGGCAACCAACGCAGCTTCTGTTTTTCATATGCGTAAGCCACTCGCCCTGGGTCACCTTTGCGGGAATATTTCCCTTGCCGCCGAACTCGCTCTTGTCCGGAATCTTCATCATCGAATACCAGTAGATCCCCGGATAGTATTGCGCCGCGGCGGCCTCGTTCGGCGCCACCACCGCTTTGAGATTCACAATCTTACCCGGCGTCGCTTTAACCTTCGGCGAATCGACCAGTCCGTAACCTCGTACCCAAAGGCTGTAGCTCGCTTTGGGCAGATCGGGCACGACGTAGCGCCCCTGATCGTCGGTCACGACCATCTTGGCGTAGCGAGTCGCTAGATCGCGAGTCTCGGCGATCACCCAAACGCCGGCTTCCGACCCTTTCGTGCTGCTGACCACGCCGCCGATATCGTCTTTGTCGATGCCCCAGACACCCGCCTCGGGGCCCTTCGTGCTGCTGACCACGCCGCCGATATCGTCTTTGTCGATGCTAACCGCTGCCTTTTGCTGGCTTCCCAGCTCCATTGGATAAGCAGCCAGAAACGCGGCGATGCCGACTGCCACAATGCCTAGGTACAACAGCTTTGTCGTCTTCATATCGGGCTTCTTTCATCTCCCGTTTCTGCAGAGAGATTATGCGATCGCCATATGTGATGTCAACGCGCACGAGGCACACGGTCCTTGTAGGGGCAAGGCCTGCGTGCCTGCCCTGTCTTTGGGCGACCACACAGGGTCGCCCCTACAAATTCTCAAAAAAATGCGCCCTTACCTTGACTGCTCATGAATTCACTACGCGCTTCACGATAGACGCGATCCGTTCCACGTGATCGAAGCTCACGTCAGGCTCACAAGGGAGTTCGATTAGATCCTCCCAGACGCTTTCCGCCTGCGATAGGGTGTCGCGGACCCATTTCTGATGCGGAGGGATTAGGTGGATTGGCACATAGCTACCTTGAATTTCGTAACGCGCGTTGCCCAAGACCTCAATGATCTCTGAAGCCGAGTCCTCACCGCGACGCTTGGGCAAGACTCGAACCACCTGCGTTAGGCAAGCGGAGCCGCGCTGGTGCGGCATGAGCGTCAAACGCTCCTCGGTTCTGAGCAACTCTCGATACGCGGCGACACGCTCGCGGCGCACGGCGACGTTTTTGCGCAGCGTTTGCATGAGACTTAAAGCGACCGCCGCGTTGAGGTTGGCCATGGTTTCTTTCCGGTAAGGTGCCGGCGGCTCACCGGGACCGGCGGCGTTCAGACGGGACAACAGCGGCAGCGTCCAGCGGCGCCAGAGCATAGAAAAAAGCAGCGCTCTCGGACGCTCGATATTCACTCCGCGCTTGAGGATTTCCTTGTCCCGGAAAACAACCACGCCGCCACCGAGACCGGCGCAAACCTTTTCGCTACCGAAACTAAGGATGCCCGCGTCACCGAAGCTGCCGACAGGCTGCCCGTCGATGGTCGCGCCTAACGCCTGGGCGGCATCATCGATCACGCGAATGTTTTTGCCACGGGCAAGGTCGATGATCGCGCCGATATCGGCCGGGTTGCCGAAAAGATGCGGCACAATGACCGCTTTGGTTTTCTTCGTCAGCGCCGCGTCTACCGTCTCCACTGTGATGTTAAGTTCCGCGCCGACATCGGCGAACACGGGCACGGCGCCAACGGCGAGCACCGGTGGCACCACGGCCGTGCAACAGAAAGTGGGAATGACGACTTCATCGCCTTGCCCGACGCCGCACGCCCGCAAGGCGATTTCGAGGGCCAAGCTTCCCGAACCGCAAAGCACGGCTTCTTCGACGCCGAGGGTTTCGATCACCAGGGATTGGATCTGGTTAAGATCGGGCCCGGTGACGACGCGGCCGGTTAAAACCGAGCGAAGGATTCCTCGATAAGTCGCGCCGCTCCAATAGGGCACGGCGAGAGGCACGCGAGGAAAGGATGAAGGATGAAGGCGGAAGGATAAACGAAGATCGAGGATCGAGGATCGAGAATGGAGGATAGAGGATGGCTCGCGAAATGGCACCGAAGATCGTTTTATTTCATCCCTCATCCTTCCGCATTTCTCCCCTACCCCTTCGGCCACGCCTTTATCCAGGACTCGTCGCGCATTTTCTTAGGTTCATAGGATTCGTAGTGCGTGAAGTCGGAGATTTTTCTGCGCGGCTTGGCGCCCGGCCAGAAGCGGGCGCGGCCGATGGGCACGACCCAGAGCAGGCGGATCGGCTGCGGCACCCGGAAAAGTTCTCTCAGCTCGGCCTCGACCTCCTCGCGCACCGAGACCCAGACGGTGCCGAACCCCAGGCTCGCCGCAACGAGCATCATCTGCTCCACCGCACTGGCCACGCTCGCTTGAAAGAGTTTTTCCCGGTCGGCGGGCCGGCGCGTGGTGAGATAAACCATCTGCGTCCGGGGATCGGCGCAAACCAGAACGAGAACGGATGCGTCGCCGACGTAGTACTTGCTCAACCCCTTGTAGTTGACCGGGTCCTCGCGCTTGCGCTGCTGCCACTCGTGGTAAAAAATCTCGCGGCAGCGTTTCATCTTTTCTTTGTCGCGGGTCACGACGAACTCCCACGGCTGCGTGTTGGCGCCCGACGGCGCCCAGCGCGCCGCCTCGAGGATCGCGGTGAGCTGCTTGTCGCTTACCTTGCCCGCCTTGTAGACCCTGACGCTCCGCCGCTTCTTGATAACCTGCAAGAGAGCCGCGCTGTTCATAGCGTCCTCCTCCGGACAGAGGTAAATTTCATAGTCCGTCCCTCACCGTTACTACTTCTACGACGGAAGTGCGGTGGCGAGCAAGACCTCGCAAGCTGATCGGTGAAAGTGAATCGTCAATGAACGCCCGAGGAGAGCAGAAGCTCTGAGGACGTAGGAATCCGCGTTCGATTAAGATCAAGCGCCGACGATCGCCCTTATCTTGGCTCGGGCTGAGCGGAATGCTCGCCGCAAGCTGAACGTTTCGGATTCACGGAGCGGCAATCTCCTGACCGTTGTGAATCAGCTTTCCGGCAACCGGAACCGGGTTTTTCAAGGAGTTGATCGTGTGGCAACCTTTTTCGATCAGGCCTAACATTTCTTGGACCTTTTCCGACGGCGCCGGACTCTGAATCTTGAAAACGTAAGTAAGATCATTGCACCCGGGCGACACGTCTTCGAGCAGCAGCTTGCCGCGGGTGTCGTAGGTCATGCGAATGTCCATCTCCGCGTCTTCGATCTCGATGTCCAGTTGTGACGCGTACCGCGTCAATTGGCTGAACATTCAAAAGCCCGTGGCCGCGACAAAGTATTGCAGCGGCGACGGCGCCTTGCCTCCGCCTTTGCGCGACTTCGCCTCATCGCACTGGATGGTGTATTCGCCGATGCGGGCCTCTTTCAATTGGCCCTCGATGAGGCGGATCACGGCCCGCGTGGTTGTCGTATGTCCTTCCGGGCCTCGCTTCGCTGCTTCTTGCTGCTCCTTGTGCACTTGCCGAAAAACTTCTCGATCGATTTTACCTGAGGTCGTGCTCATAGCCCCTCCATATTTAATCGGACCTCGAACTCAAACAATTAAATTTTCTCATCCAAGAAAATCATGCCCTTTGATACCCGTGGCGTCGGCCATGCGGTCATTGAAATTGTAGAGGCAGATTACATAGACGATGTCCAAAATATCGCGGTCGTCGAAGCCGTGGGAGCGCAGCGCCTTGATATCGTCCTCACTCGCCGTCGACGGCGCAACCGTCAGCTTGACGGCGTAATCCAACATCGCGCGCTCCGACGGCGGCAAATCCAACTGCGTGTAGTCTTGTTTAATGCCTTCGACCAAAGGGTCGTCGTTCGATTCGGTACGGAGAGCCTCTCCGTGCGCGGTCATTCAATAGCTGCAGTGATTGGTGGCCGACACCACCGTAGCGATCATCTCGCGTTGGCGCCGCGTGATGCGCGATTCACCGCGCATGATTTCGACATCGAGAGCGCGCCAGGCGGCGAGCGCATTCGGGTTGAGGCTTTGCACCTGCCGGATCATCGAAACCTTGCCGCGCGCCGCCGAGGGGCCGGAGCCCGACTCGTAGACTTCCTTGAGTTTGCCGGTGGCTTCAGACGGCGAGATCGTGCGGATATATGGCATAACTACTCCTTGAACGAAAGTGCGCTCCGACGGGACTCTTTCTCGGACAAGATTTGCCGCGCCGCCTCGATGATCTCATAGCGGTATGCGGCGCGATCGGGGTTAGCACGCAGCAACTCGACGATTTTTCGCGCTTCCGCTTGCGAGTAGAACAAGCCGACCGCGCTGACGGTGCCGTCGGGAGCGATCTCGTTGACGTAAAGTTTTTCCATTGTGAAACTCTCCGAACTTGGCGCCTTTGCGCCTTAGCGCGAGAATCCTTTCCGATCCTCGGTTTCCATCAAGATGTCTTCGGCGTCTTGTAACCGACCTGCTTTCGCTGCTTCATGAAAGCTTTGTAAGTCTCGGGATGAGATTTTACGTTGTAGGGGCACACGTCGACGCACAGATGGCAGTACTCGTTCCGTAGCCGCGAATAGGGATAACACTTTTCGAGATCGATGAGCCAGCGTTTGATGCCGTGCGTCATCACATGATCCTGAGGAATTGCGTCGCCGGGACAATTGAGCTGGCAAACGTTGCAGTTCATGCAAAAGTCCTGAACGCCGAACTCGCGCGGCTGGTCTTCGACCAGCGGCAAGTCCGTGGTGACGAAGCCGGGACGAAAGCTGGCGCCGTATTTTTCGTTGATCAAACTGCCGTGGCGGCCCAATTCGCCGAAGCCCACCTGATGGAAAATCGGAATCGCCTGCACCTCGCTGCCGCCGTTGTGGTGGGCGCGCGCCGGGTAGCCCTTGGCGCGAATATACGCCGCCAATTCGTTGGCGATCTCCGTGCACTTGGCGTAAGTCCGCATCGCTTCTTCTTCTACCGCATCGGCCCCTTGCATAACCTTCTCGTAATCTTCTGCCACACAGCACGCGATGACGAACTCGTGCGGCACGTCCTCGCCCAGATCGATCATGTGCGGCTGGAGGCGGCAGACGCCGACCATGCTGCCGCCGAGTTCGACGGCCTTCGCTTTGATCCGTTGCGTCATGGCCGCAGGATCGTCCACCGGCTTGCGCTCCGGATCGACCGGGCCGTCGCGATAGGGCGCAAGCTCAACCCAGCGGCGGCGGTAGGCTTGAATCGTCGGCTTGACGGCGGCGTAATGGGGCGCTTCTGTCAATCCCATCGCGTGCACCATCTCGGCCAGGACGGGATCGGCCATCCCCTGCTCTCGTCTCGGAGTTATTCCGCGCATATCAAAGTCGCCGCCGTCACAAGAGCGTTCTTCGTTCGCTTCATCCGGCGATTCAGCGCCGGGCTAACGCACCTGCCACCGATCCGCCGGCATCACAACGCCCCGCTCTTCCGCCATTTTCGCAGCGCGCTCCGCGCCGGCGCGGGCGCGCTGGATTTGCCAATCGGCGACTTCCAGGCCGAGCCCGTCGACCACGCGGACGCGAAAATTAAAATAGGCGCAGACCTGCACGATATCGAGGATGTCGCGATCGGTCCAGCCGGCGTCGCGGAGCTTTCGCACGTCGTCCTCCCGCATGGCGCTCGGGGTGAGCGTGAGCTTTTCGGCAAATTCCAACATGGCGTACTCGGCGGCGCTCAACTCTATCGTGCGCCAATCGTCCTTGACCTGCTCGGCCGCCAGATCGTCGCCGCCTTCCTGACGCAGAAACTCTGCGTGGGCGACGGTTCAGAAACGGCAGTTGAGCGTTGCCGATGTCACGGTGGCGATCATCTCGCGCTGCGCCGTGGTTAGGCGCGACTCGCCGCGCATGATCTCCCACATGAGCTCGGCCGTATGCCACATCGCCCTGGGATTCAGACTGTGCAGCATCGGCGGGCTGACCGGCGGACCACCGGCTGACGCCTCGCGGTCCTGGTTGATCTTTTCGCCCCGGCGCTGCTCCCGGATTTTCCGATACACCGCTTTCAATTCGTCCCCAGCCTCACTCTCTGGAATGACTTTAATCCACGGCATGGCGTTTTTTCCTCATAGACGGTTGGAAACATCAATGGATCGATTTACTACCCACCGTCGTCACCGTGATATGCGACATTGGCGTCTCCGCCGTCGCGCCATGCCAGTGGCGCTCGCCGGCTTTGATGTGCACGATGTCGCCGACGGTGATCTCGCGCTCTTCGCTCTCGGTCGCAGCGATACCTCTGCCGGCCGTAACCACTAAGATCTGGTCGCAGTCGTGGACATGCCAACCGGTCGTCGCGCCGGCGCGAAAGTTCACCACGTTGCAGCGAAAGTTTTCCGACTGCCCCTCCCCGATGACCGTTTGCCTGGTCCGGCTCACCGGCCCGCCCTTCCATCCGGCGATCGGTGTCGCAGTATCCATCGGTTTTTCCGGCAGGTCATTGATTTTTAGCACACGCATGGTTCTCCTCCTTCAGCTTTTCCCACCTGACGTGAAATATTTTTCATCACGAGGGCCGAGTCGAGCTAATCCCTTTCCACCGGAAGTTGCTGCTGATTCCAGTCCAACATCCCGCCCTTCAGGTTCGACACATGCTCGTAACCCAGGCCGGTCAGGATCGCCGCCGCCGTAGTGCTGCGCACCCCGGCGCGGCAGACGACAATGATGTGCCGCTCTTTCTGCGCGCTCAATTCCTCCGCCCGCGCGGTCAGATCTTTGAGCGGCATGAGAATACTTCCCTGGATATGGCCGAGCTCGCCTGTGAATTCTTCCGGTTCGCGGACATCGACGATGATCGGACCGGGCGAGGCTTCGGTCAACAACCGCACTTGCCCCGCGCCGAGCTGGCGCACCTGGTTCAGCTCGCCCAACGAAGGAAAGCGCAGCCGGTCGTCATCCACGGCGGATTGATTGGGCTGGAGTACCTCTTGAATATTGTCCGGCAGCGGCAAGCCGAGATTATTCATCAGCTCGATGTACTGCTCGCGCGTGCGGTTGGTCACGCGCGGATTGAGACGTTTTTCCTCGCCGATAGTCGATCGCGTGTTGCCCCGATAGTCATGGGCAGGGAAAACCAGGGTCTCGTCGGGAAGCGCGAACAGCTTCTGCGTTATCGCGTCGAACTGTTCGCCGGCGTCGCCGCCGGCGAAGTCGCAGCGGCCGGTGCCGCGAATCAGCAACGTATCGCCAGTGAGCACGCGGTCGCCGATGAAAAGGCAGATGCCGTCCGGCGAGTGGCCCGGAGTGTGGAGAACTTTGATCTCAAGCTCACCGAGCGGGATTTTGTCGCCGTCCTCCACGTGCAGGTCAACCCGCGGCGCCGGCGCTTTGCGGTGCATGATGACCTTGGCGCCGGTCAGTTCCTTGAGGTCGAAAGTGGCGCTGCGGTGATCCGCGTGGGTATGGGTGTCGATAACGGCGTCGAGTCTCAGGCCGTGATAGGCAAGCAGCGCGAGATAGCGGTCGACCTTTTCCCGCAGCGGGTCTACCAGGACGGCGATATGCTCCTGCTCGCTGCCGATGAGATAGGTTTTGCACTTGCCGCGATTCAGCTCACGAAAAAGCATTGTGCGCCCTCATTGCTGTTTAAACACATGAGAAACCCTCTCCGTCACCCTCTCCCGCAAGCGGGAGAGGGAAGGGTGAGGGCGCATCAAGAGCACAAGGATGCCATCTCAAACTTCGTTGGCTGATTACCGTGAAATTCATGTTGACATGTTCAGGAGCCATTCTTATAACAGGAACTCGTCCAGGACAAGCCAAACGGCATGGCGGGCATGCGTAATCAGGAGGACACGATGGATGAGCATAAGAAAAAACTTCTTCCCCGCTTCCGCTACGGCGAGATCCATCCGCGCGCCCACGAAGAGTTACAGCGGGGTCCTTGCTACCAGCTTTACCGCCTCGTGCCTCTCGACGTCATGGAGCTTGCCACCGGCCTCGGCCTGGAGAACTATACGCCGGAAGGCGTCGAGAAGGCGGTCAAAAATTACTGGCGCTGCGTCGAGCTGTTGGCGAAGGAAGGCGCGCAGGTGATTATCTTCGGCGGCGCGCCGATCTCGGCTGTGCTGACCAGACCGAGGGTCGTCGAGCTATTGCGCCAGACCAAGGAAAAAACCGGCATCCCCGCCGACGCGCCCCTCGAAGCGCTGATCGCCGCCATGAAGCATCTTGGCTTGACCAAGCTCGCGATTGGCAGCCGCTGGGCCGACAAGGTAAACGAGGCGATCGTCAAATATCTAAACGACGGCGGCATTGAGGTCGTCGGCATCACCAAGAGAGATCAATGGGCGTCCGACGCCTTCGCCATGACCTTGGAGCAGGGACTCGACATAGCTCTTGAAGTTGGACGCGAGGCGGCAAAGATCGCCCCCGAGGCGGAAGCCATTTCAGTGCCCGGCGGCGCAGCGCTGAGTTTGCACGTCATCCCGGCGCTGGAAGAGGAATTCGGCAAGCCCGCTTTTACCAATATGAGCGTGGAGGTCTGGAACCAACTCGTGCGCCCCGGCATCATCCCGCCAGTCCAAGACTGGGGGCGGCTGCTCGCAATGAAAGGATAAAGGCGGAAGGATTAGGGACGAAATGATATGATTCTTGGCAACGGAATTGAGATTCATCAGTCGGTCGGGCCACCCAACCTTGACGCCAAGTCGATTCATATGGCGGGGGCTTCAAAATCCAAGCCCGACGCCGATCGAAAATCCCCGCCCCCGTTCCAAATCCCGTTCGAACTGTCGGCGTTCATCCCGGCGCGCGCGGTCGATCTCGTTTTCCATCGCTTGCCCCACCCATTCGGCATCAGGTATGAGCTGCTCGCGGCCGTAGTCCCCGCCGGAGCTGGCGGCGAGATAGTTGTCAATGGCCTTGCGAATTTCGCGCGTCGGGTCCCAATAGCCTTCAAAGGGCCGGCTCCGGTCGATATATTCGAGCCAGTCGTAGAGGCCTCTCATGCCAGCTTCAATTTCTTTCAATCCCCTGGAAAAATCCCCGCTACGCGCCAACGTTAGACCGAGATAGAGCTTCGCCAGGTTGTCGTCTCTATCGTGTGCAAGAGCTAGCTCCAGGGATTGTCGCGCGTCGCTGTATTTGCCGGTGGCATACTGTGTGCGACCGACGTACGTCCAGATCCCCTCGCTAAAATGCATCGACCGATAAACATATTTGGGGTCGCTCCGCGCCGCTTGGAGAAAATATGCCAACGCCCGTTCGGGGTCGTTCGCCAACAGCGCTTCTCGTCCAGCTTGAAACTGGCCCGACGCGCCGCACGCGGCGCATCCTGCTATTAGACAAATCAGACAGAGCGATCGCCACCGATCCGCCGTACCCATATACTGATAAGCTAGGGCCAAGCGCAGGTGATGTCAATCGGAGTTTCCAAAGCCGATGGGGAGCGCCTGCGCGGCGACGGAAACGTGCCGCGACCCGGTCTTTGGCGGCGTTTGATTTGACTTGATCGACCAATCTAGACTAACAATCATCACGGTTGAATCTAATCGAGGTGTGATGTGAAAATCACCGACGTCAGAGCGACGCTGCACCGCGTGCCGGTGGCAGTGCCGCTGTTTAAAGAAAAGATCGTCACGGCGGTGCTCTTCACCGTGGTCGAAACCGACCAGGGCGTATCCGGTTACGGCCTCACGCGCAGCGCGCAGCGCTACGGCATGAAAGAATTCATCAACCGGGAAGTGGCGCCGTTCCTGCGCGGCAAAAATCCGCTCGAAACTGAGCGCATCTGGAACCAGCTTTTCAGAACGTTCAACCCGCGTGCCCAGACCGGCATGTGGAGCTCGGCGGTGAGCGCCATCGATATCGCGCTCTGGGACATCAAGGGCAAACATTATAAAGAGCCGGTGTGGCGGCTCCTCGGCGGCGCCCAGAATCCGGTGGCGTCCTACGTCACCTTCGGCCTCAAGCAGTACACCAGGGATCAACTGGTGGAGGTCGCCGAGCAGGTGGTCGCCCAGGGAGAAAAGCGGCTCAAGATGGTCGTCGCGGTCGATCCCGACAATCCCAAGGTTGACGCCGACCGCGTGCAAGCGGTGCGCAAGGCCATCGGCGACGACGTAGAATTGATGATCGACGCCAATTATCTTTGCTCGTTCAACCGCGCCCTGGAATTGTGCAAGCTCGTCGAGCCTTACCACATCACCTGGTTCGAGGAGCCGGTGTACCAAAACGACGCCGCGCTGCTCGCCGACCTGCGCCGCCATACCAACATCCCGATCGCCGCGGGGCAAAACGAAGGGCACCGCTTTCGCCACCGCGAGCTGATCGTCAACCACGCCGTCGATATCGCCCAGCCCAACGTCTGCTCGGTGGGCGGCTACACCGAAGCGGTCAAGGTCGCCGCCCTGGCCCAGGCGTTCAATCTGCCGATCGCCAACGGCGGCGGCTGGCCGCACCACAACATGCACCTGCAAGCCGCCATGGCCAACGGCTGGCGCGTCGAATTTCATTTCGAGATGTGGGGCGTCGGCGACAAAATCTACAAAGAACCGGCCGCGCCGGACCACGGCTGGGTAACCCTGCCGGAAACGCCCGGTCTGGGGTTAGAACCGCGCTTCGACGCGCTCAAAGAGTACGAAGAGCAGTAGGGGCGGACCGGCGCCTGCCCTGAGTCGAGTCGAAGGGTGTCCGCCCGTTCGGAGGGCCGACACGCAGGTCGGCCCCTACACGCGTCCGACAATCGAAAAGGAAGCCCACGTGGGGTCAGAGTACTTTTTCCTATGGCCTCACCGGAATTGGTCTCCGGCCTAATTTTCTTGGCAGCGCGGAAGCGGGTTTTGCAGCCTAAGGACCGATCGAAGCATAAAAGTCAGGACAGCCCTTACGGCTTCCAACCGCTCGTTTTAAGTTCCTCGTTGGCTTTCTTTACGAAGCTCAGATCGAAAATGTCGCCGACTTTGATGTCGCGCTGCACCTTGGTGGTCCGTTTCATGTCCTCGATAATTCCTTGCAACGCCTTGTCGTCGCTGAACCCCTCGCGCAGGACCAGCTTGGTCTGGATGTCGTAGATCAACGTGGCCATATCCCGATCCTTCATTCTCAAGGCATCCATCATGTACTTGAGAGCGGGCTCCCGTTTGGTGACGAAGTAATTCAGTCCCTTGAGCGCGCCGCGCACGAAGCGAAAAATTTTCTCCGGGTTCTGCTTGATCTTGTCATGGGAGGTGGCCAAGCCGCCCTCGACCAGGTTGGCGTACTCGCTGGCGTTTGCCAGCCTGGTAAAGCCCTCCTTCTGCGCCCGGATGCTGGTGGCGGTGTTGAACAACGTGGCGTGAATCGCCTTGGTCTGAAGCGCCGGGAACCTAATCTCGTCCCCTCCCATGACGACGAGGTTGACGTCCTTCGCCGGGTCTAAGCCGTTTTTCTTTAACATCTCTCTAGCAACCACCGCCAGCGAACCTTCCGGCGACATGATCGCGATGTTCTTGCCGCGCAACTGAGCAATCGATTTGATGTCCGGCTGAGCGATCAGGTCCCAACTCGGCTTGTCTTGAAAAACGGTCACGAGCCGAACCGGAACACCCCTGACTGCCGCTGCCAGAGCGCTGCCGGCATTCGTGAAAATATCGACTTCGCCGGCAAGGACAGTTCTGATGGCGATCTCCCCGCGGATGCTGAGAAGCTGCAGCTCCAGTCCCTCTTCCTTCATGTAGCCTTCTTTTTGCGCGATGATGAGGGCAAAGACCGAAGTGTTCAGCGACGGATAGGCGACCCGCAGGTTTTCGATGGCGAAGGACGCATCGACGGCAACGAGCGAGAACAGCACCGTGACGACAACCCATCGAATCATCTTTCTACAGCTCATGACAGAACTCCTTTCCTCTTCCGAAGCGCCCGCCTGGGCGCGATCGACCAATCGCAAGGGAACGGCCTGCCCTTTTAGCTCGCGAGCGCCGTTCGGTCAAACGAAAGACATACCCCTCACCCTAGCCCTTATATTAGCTCTGTAGGAGTTTGTGTTATAGGAGATCATCTTAGTACGACTGATTTCAAGAGCTTGCTGGTATGAGGA
>JACPFE010000551.1 GCA_016183145.1 Deltaproteobacteria bacterium
CTGAAGGGGCAGCCGGAGCTGGACTCGGTCGTGAGCCGTGAATCGGCGTTTCTTCTTAACAATGTGGTTTTAGTTTCGGCGCTTTTTACGATCTTGCTCGGGACGATTTTCCCACTGATTTCCGAGGCCGTCGTCGGAGTTCAGGTGAGCGTCGGCGCGCCTTATTTTAATTCGGTCACCGTGCCCCTATTTCTCCTGCTGGTTTTTCTCATGGGCGTCGGCCCGATCATCGCCTGGAGAAAAGCTTCCTGGGACAATCTCAAGCGCAATTTTCTCTGGCCGGCAGCGGGATCTTTGATCCTCGCCTTGGGCTTGTTTATCTGGACGGTGCGGGAGTTTTGGCCGCTGCTCGGTTTCACCCTGCTCGCCTTCGTCGCCTTCACCATTCTTTTTGACACCGCGCTCGCTCTGCGCGCGCGCCGGCGCATCGCCGGCGAAGGTATCGTGAGCGGCCTGATCACTCTGGCACGGCGCAACCAGCGGCGCTACGGCGGCTTCGTCGTTCACCTTGGCGTCGTGCTGATCATCCTGGGCATCGCCGGCTCCATGACCTACAGCCGGGAGCGCGAAGCGACCCTTGGCCTGCGCGAGCACCTGACCGTCGGCCCCTACTTGATCCAGTTCGAAGGTCTCAATGGAAAACAGCAGCCGACTCACTATCTCGTCGAAGGCGCCTTCCGCCTCTTCAAGGGAACTCAAGAGATGGGAATACTATCTCCCGCGCTCAAATTCTTTCCCACCCAGCAAGCTCCCGTCGGCCGCGCAGTGTACCAAAGCAGCTTGAGCGAGGACATCTATTTGATTCTTTCCGGCTTCAGCGAGCTGGATAAGAACCAGGCGACGCTTAAAGTGCTCGTTCGTCCTCTGGTGGTCTGGATGTGGATCGGCGGGTTTATAATCCTTCTAGGGACTTTAGTTTCGATCCTGCCCTTCAGGGAGAAAGACCGAGGATCGAAGATGGAAGATTGAGGATGGCGCGATCCTCTTAATTTTAATGGGTCTACTGGGTTTAGTGTGGGGGAGTATTCACCACGAAGGACACGAAGATCACGAAGTTTAAGAGTATAAATATCCGAACCCTTCGTGTCCTTCGTGATCTTCGTGGTAAACGAAATCAAGGTGATATTGCCAGGTTATCCACACGGAAACCTGAAGAGGTATTTTAAAATTCGAAACTGAATATGGCTTGGCGGCGTCTCATCATAACCCTCGCGGTCATCGCGCCGGTGCTCTGGCTGCTCGCCTTCGGCTTTCAACGCGACGCGCGCCACATCAACTCGCCGTTGATCGCCAAGCAAGCCGCGCCCTTTACCGTTACGCTGTTCGATGGCGGCAAACTAAGTTTGAGCGATCTGCGCGGCAAGGCGGTGTTTTTAAATTTCTGGGCCTCTTGGTGTCCGCCCTGCCGCGCCGAAGCGCGAGACCTGGAGGCCGCCTGGCAAAAAGTCAAAGACAAGAATTTGGTTTTTCTCGGCATCGCGCTTCAGGATAGCGAAAAGGATTCACGGGCCTTTCTCGAAGAGTTCAAGATCACCTATCCCAACGGGCGCGATGAGTCAGGGAAAATCGGCGTCGACTACGGCACCTGGGGTATACCGGAAAGTTTTTTTATCGATGCCCAGGGACGGATCACTTATAAGCATGTCGGCGGCATTCGCGCCGCTTTGGTGATCGCCAAATTGGAAGATGCAGCCAAAGGAATCGTCAGCGCTCAAGAAGGCAAGGGAGATTTTATACCGGTTCGTTAGTCGAGCGACAATCGACCCCCGATCACTGGGATACTTCCAGGGAATCTGGCGGAATGTTGCTGCTGATTTTCATGGGGAAGCGAGTTTTAATTGTTCTCTCTCCCCTTGCGGGAGAGAGTTAGAGTGAGGGGTGAGTCGCACTTAAGCACCCTCACCTTATTCCTCTCCACTTCGACAAGCTCAGTGTGGTGAGCCCAGTCGAACCACCGTCGAGGGAGAGGAAGTGAAACCAGAGGCAATTCCTAACTGTTTATGCTTCGCAGTCTGATCATCGCTTGGTTTCTCTTTATCGCTTGTGCGTCTTTCGCCGCGGACGCTCCCGACCTCGAAGACCAGACCCGGGCGATCTCCGCCGAGCTGCGTTGCGTGGTCTGCCAGAATTTATCCATCGCCGACTCGCCTTCGGAGATGGCAAAGCAGATGCGAGCCATCGTGCGCGAACAATTGCAGGCGGGCAAATCGCCGCAAGAGATCAAGGACTACTTCGTCTCCAAGTACGGCGAATGGGTGCTTCTCAAACCGGCCACCCAGGGAATCAGCCTGTTGGTTTGGGTCCTGCCCTTCGTAGCCTTGCTCATCGGGCTTGCGCTGGGAATTTTTTTCATCCGACGCTGGGCCGCGAAGAAACGCTCGGCGCAGCCGGCAGTCGCCGACCCGAAGTTGCTCGCCCGGGTGCGCGAGGAATTTGCGAACGTTGAGCCTGAGGGACTAGATTTGGAAGACCCGAGCCCGGGCGCGCGGCTTTCCCAAGAGCGCTTGCGCCTTTACGCCGATC
>JACPFE010000543.1 GCA_016183145.1 Deltaproteobacteria bacterium
CTTTTAAATTAGCTTCCACCTGAGGCGGATCAGCCTTTGGCTGAGGCTGTCCTTCGATCTTCCTCGGGACAGTGAGTTAATCGAACCGACGGCGAAGCCGGGCTTGACAGCTCATGGCGGGTGGTGAAATAAACAGACACTTCCGTGTTCCCGAGCCAAACCCGGCTCGGCGGCAAAAAACAGGAGCTAAACCCATGACGAAAAAAATTCTTATCCGGCTACTGGCAACTCATTTTCTGCTAATTTGCTCTTTCGCCGACGCGCAGCAGCCAGGGAAACTTCCCCGCGTCGGCGTTCTTTTCATCGGCGGCAAAGATCAACCGCATCTCGAATCATTCAAGCAAGGACTGCGTGATCTCGGCTACGTAGAGGGCAAGAACATAATCCTCGTATACCGCTACGCTGACGGCAAAGAAGAGCGGCTGGCCGATCTCGCCGCCGAGCTCGTGAGTGAGAAAGTCGTGATTATCGTAACCACCGCCGCGATCAGCGCGCTGGCCGCTCGACGGGTAACGCAGACGATACCGATCGTCATGACCACCGGCAATCCACTCGCGATCGGGCTTGCTGACAGCTTGGCGAAGCCCGGCGGAAACGTGACCGGTTTGAGTGTGATGCCATCCGACTTGACCGTTAAGCGGCTTGAGCTGCTGAAAGAATCCTTTCCCAAAAGAATCCGCGTCGCGGCGCTATGGAATCTGCGCGAGCGCGGAGCGGAAACCCAAATTAAAGAAACCCAAGAGGCCGCCAAAGTTTTGTCCTTACGTTTGCACCCGTTGGAAATAAAGTCGGCCGATGATATCGACCGCGCGTTCGCAGCGATGACCAAGGCGCGCGACCAGGCGATTATCATATTAACGTCGCCGTTCGCCACGCTGAACTCGAAGCGAATTGTCGAGCTCGCACTCAAGCACCGACTGCCGGGAATCTATCCAACCAGACAGTTTGTCGAGGAAGGCGGCCTGATGGCCTACGGCCCGTTAATCAGCGACCTCTATCGCCGCGCCGCGACTTACGTGGACAAAATTCTCAAAGGAAGAACGCCCGCCGACCTGCCGATCGAGCAACCGATGAGGTTCGATTTCATCGTCAACCTCAACGCCGCCAAACAGATCGGCGTGACGGTTCCGCCCAACGTGCTGGTGCGGGCGGATAAAGTCATAAGATGACAGTGCTGAGTGCTGAGCAACGAGTGCTGAGGACTGAGTTGGAGATTAGGAAATACTCAGGACAAGTTTTGGATCTCGGATTTGCGATTAGAGGGTATACCAATGCGAATGCACCGATTTAGAATCGACAATCTAAGATGCAAAATACGTTCGCTGGCCCTGGCCTTCATACTGGCATCGAGCCCGTATGCCGTCGCGCAAGTGCAACCCGTTCGGATTGGCATCCTTGGGCCCGACGAAGAGCCGCGATTTTCCGAGATCGCAGGCAGCCTTAAGCAAGGGCTTGCCGCCCACGGTTACTCAGGGCAGGCTGTCGAAATTTTGGAGGGGCGCGTTGTCAGGGGCGATAAAGCTGGCGCTCGGGCCGCAGTCGATGGGATCATGCAACGTGGCGCCAAAGTTCTCTTCGTGATCGGTTCGGAACTCGCGCGAACGGCACGGCAGGTTTCCGCAGAGATCGCAATCGTGTTCGTAACACCGGGGGATCCGGTGGCATCGGGATTGGTTTCAAGCCTGGCCCATCCGGGCGGCAACATGACCGGCATGACTTTCGAGTTTCCCGAGCTCGCCGGTAAGCGACTCGAACTTCTAAAAGAAATAACCCCTCGCGCCAAGCGAGTGCTTATCATTTTTGATCCCCGAGACGCCTCCCCGATGCAGGGCGTAGCCGTAATTCGCGAGGCGGCGCCAAAATTAGGGGTGACGCTGCTTGAACGAGAGGTACGCAGCCAAGAGGACGTCACCAAGGCGTTAGGGGCTTTGGGCCGGGCGCAGGCGTTTCTCGCTATACCCGGGGGGTTCCCCACCGGCCGTTACGAGGAGATGATCCGAACGGCGAATGCCAAGCGGGTTCCCACGATGTTTCATGCCCGGACGGGCAGCACGTTGGATGCGTTGGCCAGTTATGGCACAAATGACGCAAGTATCGCGCGTCAGGCCGCGCGTCTCGTGGACAAAATCCTAAAGGGGAGTAAGGCGGGTGAAATACCGGTGGAACGTCCCATAAAGTTGGAGTTCGTGATCAGCCTGAAGACCGCGAAGCAGATCGGCATGACGGTTCCGCCCAACGTTTTGGTCAGAGCCGACAAAGTAATTAGATAGGAGTGAGAAGGGATGCGTGACCAGCTTTGGAGAAAGTATCACGCGCCTTTGCGCTTCTTCAATTCTTCGATGAGCTGGGGGATCACTTTGAAGACGTCGCCGACGACGCCGAAGTCGGAGTATTGAAAGATCGGCGCTTCGGGATCTTTGTTGATCGAGATGATGGTCTTGGAGGTTTTCATGCCGGAGAGATGCTGCACGGCGCCGGAGATGCCGCAGGCTCACCGTCTTGCCGGTCTGGCCGATCTGCATGGCGTAGGGCACCCAGCCGGCGTCCACCGCCGCGCGGCTGGCGCCGACGGCGCCGCCGAGCAGCTCGGCGAGATCTTTCAACATCGCAAAATTTTCCTCGCCCTTGAGCCCGCGTCCTCCCGCGACCACCATCTTGGCGCCTTCGAGCTGCGGCCCCTCGCGCTTGACGACAACCCGCTCTTTCACATGCACTTTGCGCAGCGTTTCGTCCGAAGCGGCGGCCACCTCTTCAACGACGACCGGCTGCTCGTTTACTTTGGGCTCGAACGACTTGGGCCGCACCAAAAGCAGCTTGGTTCCCGGACTCACCAAGGTGCTGGTGTTCTGATAGCTCGCGCCGAGGGCGGGTATGGTCGCTTCCACGCTGCCGTCTTTCAATTGAAAATCGCCGACATCGCTGATCGCGCCGCAGTCGAGCCGCGCGCTTAGATTGGCGACCAAGTCACGCCCCGCGTAGCTGGAAGCGCACAGAAGAACCGCTGGTTGATGCTTTTGGATGAGTCCGGCGACGGTTTCGGCCGCCGGCAGCGTGAGATATTCTCGATAAACCGGATCGGCGCAGTGATAAATCTTGCTCGCGCCATGCTTCGCAAGCGTTTGCGCGGCATCCGCCGGCGCGGGGCCGAGCAGGATCGCCTCGGCTTTTCCCGCCTCGGCCGCCTTGGCGAGCATTTCCAAAGTCGTAGCCGTGATCTTATCGTCGACGATTTCCGCGTATACCCAAACGACGTCCGCCACCTAAATCACCTTGATCTCGGCAAGAAAGTCCGCGATCTGCTTGCCGCCTTCCCCTTCGTCGGTCACCACCTTGCCCGCCTCCCGCTTGGGCGGCCTGCCGATGGTCAAAACTTTTTCCCGCGCGCCCTTCTCGCCTACCTGGTCCGCGGCCAGGCCGAGGTCCGCCGCGGTATAGACTTTGATCTCTTTTTTCTTCGCCGCCATGATGCCCTTGAGCTGCGGATAACGCGGCTCGTTGATGCCGCTGCTCACCGCCACCAATGCCGGCAGCGTCGACTCCACCACGTCGTAGCCGTTTTCGCTCTGGCGATGGATCGAAATCCTGCCGCCGTCCGCCGTCACTTCTTTGGCAAAGGTCAGCGCCGGAATGCCGAGCAACTGAGCGAGCTGTCCATGGACGATGCCCGAATAGCTGTCGCTGCTCTCGGTTGCGCAGAGCACTAAATCGAAGGGTTGTTTTTTGATCGCCGCAGCCAGCAGCTTTGCCGTGCCGAGCGTGTCCGACCCGGCCACCGCGTCGTCGAGAATATGCACTGCGGAAGCGACGCCCATGGCCAAGGCGTTACGGATGCCGATGGTAACCTCGCTGATGCCCATGGTGACGAGGGTGACCGCGCCGCCATGTTTTTCGCTGAGCCGAAGACCCTCTTCCACCGCGCTCGCCGCGGCCGGATCGAGCTCATGCGTCACGCCTTTGCGCACCATGCGCTTGGTGTTGGGGTCAAGCTCGATAGTCACGGTACTTGCGGGGATGATCTTACCGCAGACGACGATGTTCAATGTCTTTTCTCCCTCGAATCGAAACTACAGTAACGGTTATAAGTTTATATACCCCTCACCCTAGCCCCTTCGACTCCGCTCAGGGCAGGCTCTCTCCCGCAAGGGGAGAGGGAACCGAAGAAGTCTCCCCTCCCTTGACGGGAGGGGATTAAGGGGAGGGTGATTTATGTCAACGTATTTTTTCTTTTCACCACAGGCGGTCACGATAAACGAAGGCGCCCGGAGAATTCAGGCGCCTTTTTCGAATCCGCGATTTTTAGGCCGGTCGGGCCGCGCTAGAGCGGCGCTTACGAGAGCCACTCCTTGACGTTGCCCTCCATCACGACATCCAAAATCTCTTTGCAGTCCGTGATCGCTTTGTCGACGATTTTCGGATCGTCCTTGAGATGCGGCATGGCCGAGCCCACCGCGCTCTTCAGGGCCTGAATGAATTCTTTAAACTGCTGGTCCAACGCTTCGGTATTCGGCGCGGCTTGCATGCATCTCCCCTGGATTATGTATACAAACGGCCCTTGTTGGGATCGGGAATCTTCAGGTCCATCTTCGTGATTAACGCATCGACTTCGTCCTTATACTGCTGGCGCGCCACCGCGTTGGGCCGCCGCTTGAGGCCCCAGTACATGTAGCGCTCGGAGCGGTATGACTTGCTGTTGCCAAACATGTCGAGCCCTTTGACGTACCAGTAGTCCACCGCCTTTTGCATTCTTTCCTTCCACTCGCCGCCCTTGGCCGCGTACTCGGCGCTCTTGTTGGTGCCGAAGTCGATATGCCCCTCTTCTTCCCGGATAATATCCGGGTCCTCGACCACGCGCGCGAGCGGCAGATAGGTGCAGTCGATGAATTCCTCGAGCTGATAACGGCCGACGCGATCGATCAGGAAGCCGAACACGGCAAAGTCCTCCCAGGTCTGGATCTCGCCGCGAAACGCTTCGACGTAGCGTTCCTGATTGGAGCGGCTGAGCACGTAGGAGACGTCGACGCCGATATCCCCTGCCAAACGCGCCATCTTCCGATAGTGATCCATCTCTTCGGCTGCCGTACGCGCGACGATCAATTGGTCCAGTTTAGTGGGGGCGCTGGGCAGTATATGCTTCACGTAGAGATTAGGACCGCCGATCTCGCAGTCCGCCTGGATCGCCAGCACGCGGCGCAACAGGTCTTGATACTCCGGGTCCTGTTTTTCAAAATCCTTTAAGTCGATCTTGTCGGTAAACATCAAAAGGGCCTCCGCTAACGCGCCGATCAATTATCACTCGCGCTAAAAATCCTTAACAAAACAAGTCCGATAAATCAACCGTAACCTCCCCGCTCTCGGATGCTTCGGCTGAAGCGAGTGGCGTGAAAGGATTTCCGCCGCCATCAGAGCCTGGCCCGGATAATTCAAGGTCCGAGGAAGAATTACGACACTGTGTCAATGGAGGCGTGAGCCTGGAGGAGCGAAGGCAAAAAGGCTGTTCAAGGTTCAATGTTCCAGGTTCAACGTTTTAATTCGTTTCCGACTTTGAGCCTTGAACTTTGAACATTGAACTCTGGATCTCCGTGCTCGCTCCGG
>JACPFE010000544.1 GCA_016183145.1 Deltaproteobacteria bacterium
AGATCGGCGCCCACGACGAGCAGCCATGGAGTTCCTTGTGATAATGCTACGACGATCTTCACTCCTTTCCATTGGGGAAACTCGGTCAGAACATCATGCACCGAGCCGGCGATCATCGCGTCGGCGTCGCCGTCACGGAGCGCTTTGGTTGCGCCGAGCGCAGCGACGAGCTCGATCCGGGCCTCGAGCCCCTCCGCTTTGAAATAACCTAACTCGTCGGCGGCGAGCGCCGGGAAACAGGTGTTGCTGACGAGATCGACGGCGGCGATGCGTAATTTCATCATTTCCTCCTTCGGCGTTTAACTCTTAGCGGCCTGCGCCAACAACTCCAGTTCTTGCCAACGGGCGTAGCGGCTTTCGAGTTCGAGCTTGACCGCTTCGAGGCGGTCGATCGTGGCGGTGATCTTTTCACCCGGTTGGCGGTAAAAATCGGCATCGCCCATGAGCCCGTGCAATTCCGACTGCTCCGCCTCCAGGCTTTCAATCTTCTCCGGCAATGCTTCCAGCTCGCGCCGTTCCTTATAGGTGAGCTTGCGTGGTTTGCCGTTGGACTTCTCTTGGACCGGCGGGCGCACCGGCGCCAGGCCGCTTGGTCGCCCAGAGGCCTCATCGCGCTCGGCCTCGACATGCAGCCGATAGCGCTCCCAGTCTTCGTAGCCTCCGGTGTATTCGCCGACCTTGCCGTCGCCTTCGAAGACCAACGTGCTGGTGACCACGTTGTCGAGGAAGGTTCGGTCATGGCTCACCAGCAGCAGCGTGCCTTCGTATTCCGCCAGCAGCTCTTCGAGCAATTCAAGAGTATCGACATCGAGATCGTTGGTCGGTTCGTCGAGCACCAGCATGTTGGCCGGCTGGGTGAATATCTTGGCCAAGAGCAGGCGGTTGCGTTCGCCGCCGGACAACGCCTGCACCGGCGCGTCGATGCGCTGGGGCGGGAACAGGAAGCCTTTGAGATAGCCGATGACGTGGCGCGAGCGGCCGCGCACGGTGACGTAATTGGAGTCGGTCAGGTTCTCGCGCACGGTCTTTTCGGAATCCAAAATCCGGCGGTGCTGGTCGAAGTAGGCGAGTTGCAAGCGCGTGCCCATGACGACTTGCCCGCCGCTCGGCATCAGCTCGCCAAGAATGAGTTTAAGCAGCGTGCTCTTGCCCGAGCCGTTGGGTCCGATGATGCCGACCCGGTCGCCGCGCATGATGCGCGTGGAAAGATCGCGGATGACGAGGTTCTGACCGTAGCCGAAACTGACCCGTCGCAAATCGACGACCAGTTTCCCCGATGTCTCTCCGGCATCGATGTTGAAGTGCGCCCTGCCCTGGACCGAGATCCGCCGCGCATGTACCTGCCGCAGCGCTTGCAGGGCCCGGACCCGACCTTCGTTGCGCGTGCGCCGGGCCTTGATGCCCCGGCGGATCCACGCTTCTTCTTCGGCGAGTTTCTTGTCGAACTTCGCCATGGCGCGGATCTCGATATCGAGAAGCTCGTCCTTCTTGCGCAGGTAGCCGTCGAAGTCGCCGGGAAAGGAGCAAAGCCGGCCGCGGTCGAGCTCGACGATGCGGGTGGCCAGATGTCTCAAAAACGTCCGGTCGTGGGTGATGAAAATCAACGCAGCGCGGTAATTCAATAAATATTTTTCGAGCCAGGTGATGGCGCTGATATCGAGGTGATTGGTCGGCTCGTCGAGCAACAACAGATCGGGCTCGCTCACCAGGGCACGCGCCAGCATGACCTGGCGGCGGGTGCCGCCTGAGCAATCGAACAGCGCTTTGTCCGCCGGCAGGCTCAGGCGCGTCAAGACCGTTTCAACTTTTTGCTTGATGTTCCAGCCGTCCAGCGCGTCGATGCGCCCGTGCAGTCGCGCCAGCCGCGCCAGGGTGGCGGGCTCCGCTCCGCCCGCCTGGCGCGTCACCTGATGATATGCCGCGAGCAGACTTCCCAGTTCTCCCAACCCCGCTGCCACGGATTCGAAGACGGTTTGCTCGGTATCGGGCGGCACTTCCTGTTCGAGATGGGCCACGCGCAGCGTGTCCCGGCGCCAGATCTCGCCGTCGTCGGGCAGCGCCGCTCCCGTGATCAAGCGCAGCAGGGTCGTCTTCCCCGTGCCGTTTCTGCCGACCAGGCAAACTCGCTCGCCCGGGTCAATCTGAAATTCGACATGGGCAAGCAAAGGGAGATGGCCGTAGGCCTTTGAGACATTATCGAAGCGAAGCAGCGCCATGAATGACCGGTTGGGCAATTATCCGCGAATAGGTTTAATCTAGCAGTTTCCCGGCCCACGCTCAAAATTGCCGAGATATTGCGCTCGCGGAGCAGCTGGCTTAGGATAGGGAACGTCATGCGTTGTTACGTGATCGGCGATATTCACGGCTGTCTTGACGAACTGCGTTACTTGATCGAAGGGCTCCCGCTCGAAGTCGGGGATCGTCTGGTTTTTTTGGGCGATTATATCGATCGCGGGCCTGCCTCCAAGGGGGTCGTCTCCTACTTGCTGGAACTGAAGGAATATGGACCGGCCCTCGAACTCGTCTTCTTGAGAGGCAACCACGAGGACATGCTTTTGTCCTACCTCGGCCTGCCGGGAGAATATGGAGACATGTTCTTTTACAATGGCGGCCAGGAAACCTTGGCAAGCTACGGCCTGGGTTCGATGCGGCCGGCACCCAACGAGGCTCTCTCCGTGATGCCACCGGAGCATCTCAACTTCTATCAGGGCCTCCTCGACTATTACCTTATGGGCGATATCCTGTGTGTGCACGCGGGAATTCATCCGCTAAAATCGTTGGAAGAACAGACGAGAACCGAAGTGCTGTGGATTCGCGACCAGTTCATCTACAGCGCGCATTCGCTTCCCTACACGGTGCTCTTCGGTCACACCCCGCAAAAAGAAGTCTTCTTCCATCTGCCGTACAAGATCGGCCTGGATACCGGTCTGGTATACGGTAACAAGCTAAGCTGTCTCGAAACAGAAGAAAAAGTCCTGTATCAAATCAGCCGCGGCAAGAAAAAAATACAACGAATCTCCATAAGCGAAAAATGGGACTCCGTGTCTCCTTTTTCACCACCTTGATCTTTTTCAAAAGCCGGCATACCTTAATACGCCACGTGGCGGTGTAGCTCAGTTGGTCAGAGCACGCGGCTCATATCCGCGGAGTCGACAGTTCGAATCTGTCCACCGCCACCAAAATTTCCCTGTATATTTCCACGACTTATCAGCATTCTGGCGAGTTCGGCCATTTTCACTTGAATGCTGTTTTCTGCGCTTTTTTGCCCCCGCAGAGCGTTTTGACTTGCCCCCAAAGTTGCCCCCAACCCGCTGACCGCCTCTTTCATGCGTTCGTGCATGGCGCGAAGGTACTTCGTGGTGGTCGTCAAATTGGTATGTCTCATCAG
>JACPFE010000560.1 GCA_016183145.1 Deltaproteobacteria bacterium
AATGGAGGGATTTCCTTCCACAGGGTGCCCTCCTCGACTCGTCATTCCCGCGCACGCGGGAATCCAGGTTTGTTGCGCCGAATTAGCCTGGATACCCGCTTTCGCGGGTACGACGGAACCCAGGCGGGCCTCTTGGTTCTCATCCCCAAACGGGTATTTTCAAAGGAGGACACGAAGAGCACGAAGTTAAGAAGTTTAGAAACATCAATGTCCGAAACCTTCGTGTCCTTCGTGATCTTCGTGGTGAACGAAATCAAAGTAATAGTGCCAGCTTACCCACACAGAAGCCTGAAGTCCTATTTCTTGGCTGGGAGAAGATCTAGCTCGAAGAGCGCCTGCCAGAGCTCGTTTTTGGCCTTTCGGCAATTGAACTTCACCACCGGCAACTCGTGCTCGGAGAGTTCTTCGAGAACTCGGAACGCTGATAAAAGCTTTTTTTCTTCCTCTGGGGTGAGACTTGCTGGCGTCGCCATAAGGCCCCCTCTAATTAGCTTTAGCCCGAAGATCCTGAAACCGTCTCGCCTTTAATTCAAACCGTGGCAGAGAGTTCTGCGGCTCGATGCTTACTTCCGGGGTAAGTCCGAGGTTGTTTTTTACCTGCTGTTTGATGTCGTCGATGATCCCTCCGGAGAGCGCGGCGTCCACGTCCTTTCTTATCTCCAATTTGATCAGCAGCGTATCCAGCCCGGAGCGATTCTCGACCGTGGTGAAGAACTCCTCGACTGCGGGAAAGCCGCGCACGATTTCCTCGATCATCTGCGGGGTCAATTGCACGCCGCGCACTTTAACCATGTCGTCATAGCGGCCTAAGATTCCGCCCATGAATAGGTCGAGGCTCCGACCGCAGGGACAGACGTTGCCCCGTTCCATCATGACGATATCGTTGGTTGCGTAGCGAAAAAGCGGCATCGCCTCTTTGATTAAGGGGGTCACCACCATCATGCCTTTCTTGCCGTAACCCAAAGGCGCCAACGTATTGGGATCGACGACCTCGACGAGAAACCGGTCCTCATTGATGTGCAGTCCGCCGCAACGCTTCGCACATGTCGAGGCGATCATTCCGGCGGTCTCGGTGGTTCCCATGAAATCGCCCAGATAAGCGTCAAATCCCTTCTCGATGATCTCTCTGGTCGAAGCGATGGAGGCGCCGGGCTCGCCGGCCGTCACGATCATGTTCAACCGAGATCTCGCGCCGAGGTCTATCCCTTCTTCATTGGCGACGTGAAGCATGCGGATCGCGTAGGACGGCGTGCAGCAAAGAACCGTGACCTTCAGATCCAGAATCATCTGCAGCCTTGTTTTCGTGTCCATCGCGCCGGTCGGATGAACCCGGCAGCCGATCTTTTCGAATCCATAGTGGGCGCCCCAGAACCCGATGAACGAGCCGTAACCAAACGCCACCATGACCACGTCGTCGGGCCTGACGCCGAAGTTATACAGACTGGTGGCCCAGGCATCGCCGCCCCAGAGCCAATCTCTCTCGGTGTCGAAAGCCCGCACGGGCGGCTTGCCGGTGGTTCCCGAGGTTGAATGGTACCGAAGCGCTTTTTCCAAAGGGAGCGCGAGCCGCGTGCCAAAAGGAGGATTCGCCAACTGGTCGCGCTCCAAATCTTCTCTCCGCGTGGCGGGGAATTTTCGGAAAAAATCTTCGAGGGTTAGAATGTTTTCAGGCGTGACGCCGTACTGCACCATGCGGTTGCGATAGAACGGCGAGCTTTCCCAGGCATAGCGAATCGCATCTTGAACCCGTTTGAGCTGAAGCCGCCTCAGTTTGCCTTTAGGCATCAGCTCAATTTTCGGATTCCAGTATCCGTGGGGCAGCTCGGTTTTCATGGGAGAACTGTGCCTCTACATTTAAGAAAGGGGACAGTCCCCCTTCCGTAAAGGGGACTGTCCCCTTCATTCTGCCTATCCGCCGAGAATCGGGCTCGCCAGCATCACATCGACTCTGGGCCCAGATGGCAGCGGGGCGTCGAGATTGAGGATCTCGTCAAGGCTTTCGCCGTTTAAAAAAACCACCAGCGCCGGATTTACCGTGGCTCCTTCGAGCACCAGGTAGCGCCGGAACTCGGCGCCGTTGGCGCGCCCCAACTCATCCAACAACCGCCGCACGGTGGCGCCCTCTTCGAGGACGACACGTTGTTCCTTTTTTTTGACCAGACCTCGAATCGGTCCGAAGAAATGAATCCTGGCTTCTATCACGCAGTCTCCTTCTCAATGGCCCGACTCAAGCTTGGAAATTTTGACTCGCAGGCAAGAGTCTATGGCCGCGCTGACGAAGTCCAGGTGCTCGTCATCGAGCGTGAGCAGAGAATTGAAGTGGATGCCGAGGGGCTCTTTCCCCTGCGTCGCGCTGTTTGCCCATCTGCCGGCGGAGGCCCAGACCGACGCGACCTCAGGGTGAATCGCATGGGTGAGCTTCAACCGGCCCTGCGCCTTCTTTCCCGAATCGGTCTCCACCTCCACCCAGTCGCCGTTCTTCAGCCCTTTGCGCTTCGCGGCCTCGGGGGAAAGCGCGATCTCATGGTAGCCGAGACGCAGGCCAACCTCTCTAAGCAGCGGATTGCTGCCGGTGGCGGTCAGGGCATGATAGGGAGCCTTGGCGGTGATCATGTAAAGGTCGAAATCAGGCGACTTGGGCTCATGCGCGGCGCAGGGACGCCACTCTGCGAGAGGAACGTAGCCCGAGGTGTCCCAGGGAATGTTCAGTTCGCGAGTCAGCGAATCCACCTGGCGCCCGGCCTCAAGCATGTATTCATGGTAAACATGAATTCTCGGCTTCGGAAAAGCTCCCGGATAGCGCTCTTCGACGTTCCTTTCTTTCACGAGAATCGCATCCTTCTTATACCACTCCAGCCCCTTGTCTTCCCCATGCACGGCCTTAAGAGCGCAATTCATCAATTCCTCGTACGAATATCGTTCGCCAGGCTTCAGCGCATAGGCAGGCGGCAGCTTCCACATCGCGTTGCAAGCGGCGTAAACGTCTTCCAGGAAACCGGCGCGAGTGGCCAGCTCCAGGAGAATCTCGTCGTGACTCACGGGCCGGCCTCGAACCATAAAAGGTGGCCGGCTGAGAGCCGGTGTGGTATTCGCCGCTCACCCTCGGCTCGAGTTGCTCCAGATAATGGAGGTCCGGGAAAATCACGTCGGCAAACTCGGCGGTCTCATCGATCTCAAGGGCGAATGAGACGATGAAAGGAATGTTGCGCAGCACTTCGGTCATTAATTCACGTCCCGCGCCGGTGAAAGCCATATTGGAGCGGCGCTGGAGCAGCATCTTTGGCCGGATCGGAGCATGGTACTTATCCGGCTCCAAAATCGCCTTCACGGCAAACGTTCTGCTGTAACAAGCCACCGGGAAGAGCTCGAAGAGGTCGATGGACTGAGGCGGCGTCACGGTGCGCGGTGGGTAGGGATTGGTGGGCCCCGGCCCAGCGCCCACGCGGCCCGGATGCGCTATGGTCGCAAGCAGCCCATCCTCGGTTGTGCGATATTTGACCCGGTGATAGCCCATCAATCCGCCGGGGACATCCAATCCGCCAATCAGAGTCTGGAGCAGCATCACGGCAAAGCCGTTCATGAGGGCATGCTTGTGAGAGCTGAGACCGCGATACCAGGTGACGGAGGCGGGCCGGTAAGGAAGCTCTCGACCGTCGATTTGGATGGTTGCGCCGATGCTCGCCGCTGCGCCGAATTCCTGTGCTACTCGTCTCACAGTCGCGGCGGGGATGCCGGCGATGCGGGAAACTTCTTCCGCAGTATAGCCGCGCGCGCCATCGGCGATCACTTGAAAAGCCGGTCGCGCTTCTTCTCCCGACACCCGATAACGCCCCAACAGCGCGAAGTCGATCCCCTCGGCGTCGAAGGGCCGCGCGGCCTGAGTCGCCATGTCCCACACGAGTACTTTTCGCGTAGCGGGATCACGCAGGTAATGGCCGTCCCCGCCGATCAGGTACGGGGCGTTGGTGAAAGTTTTCAGAAAGGCGGCATCGTAAAGCCCCAGCTCGTTGACGAGTAGGTTGATCAGGCCCAGTAGAAACGCAGCATCCGTCCCCGGCCGAATCGGAATCCATTCATCCGCCATACTGGCCGCGTGACTGCAAAGGGGATCGACGACCACTACCTTGACTTGCTCGCGGTTGCGCCCCAGCTCGAAGGCGCCGTTCATGGTATCGTAGTGGACAACGGCTCCGAACTGTCCCCCCACCGACAGGATATAACG
>JACPFE010000561.1 GCA_016183145.1 Deltaproteobacteria bacterium
GAAGGTTATCTGCACTCGCAAAAGGGCGGCGGCACCACAGCTTACGCGAAGCCGGAGGATAGAAAGAAATAGAATTGTGATGTAGGGGCACGGCATGCCGTGCCCCCTACGTTTGGGGGGGCGAGCGGTATGAAGCTGCACACTCCGCTCTGTGATCTGTTGGGCATTGACGTGCCGATTATTCAGGCTGGAATGGGCTGGGACAAAGAAGGGATGACCACGCCGCCGGAACTTGTGGCGGCGGTGTCGAATGCGGGCGGGCTCGGTTGTATCGGCGGCAGCTCGATACGTCCGGAAGTAATTCGCGAGCGCATCCGCGCGGTGAGGAAGCTTACCGACAGGCCATTCGGCGTCGATATCACGCTGCCGAAGATGGAGGACGTTAAGATCCCGGACCCGGACGAAGTTCACAAGGAGATCGAAGAGAAATATCCCGCGCATGCCAAGTTCACGACGGAATTGATTCCCAAGCTCGGCTTGATGCCGCAGCCGCCGGATCGCAAGAGCTGGGTCAAGACTCCGGCGGCGACGCGCGAGCAGCTTAAAGTGATCCTTGAGGAGAACGTGCCGATTCTCATCATCGGCCTGGGCGACACGGCGGAGGTGGTTCCGCTGGCGCATGAACGGGGCACTATGGTCATGGCGCTTGCCGGCGCCGTCAAGCACGCGCTGAGCCACGCGCGCAAGGGCGCCGACGTGATCATCGCCCAAGGCTACGAAGCCGGCGGACACACGGGGACCATCGGCAATTTCCCGCTGATTCCGCAGATCGTCGACGCGGTGAAGCCGAAGCCAGTCGTTGCCGCCGGCGGCATTGCCGACGGGCGCGGCGTGGCCGCGGCGCTGGCGTTGGGTGCCCTGGGCGTTTGGTGCGGCACGGCTTTTCTGGTCAGCCGGGAATGCGGGATCAATCCCGTTTACAAGCGCCAGATTCTAAAAGGTAGCTCGGAAGACTTCGTGCGCACGGCCTACACTAGCGGCCATTTCGCCCGGCACTATCGCAGCGATGTGATTAAGGCGTGGATCAATTCCGGTCCCGATGCGATGCCGACGCCTTACCAGGGCAACGCCATGGACGAAATTCGCCGCGCCGCCGAAGCGGCCGACCGCGTCGAGCTGCTGCATGTTCCGGCTGGGCAGGTCGCCGGCATGTTGAGCGAGGAAAAGAGCGCGCGGCCGGCGAAAGAAATCGTCAACCGAATGGTCGATGAGGCGTCGCAAATCCTAAACGACATCCGCAGCCGCTATGTGGGAGCGTAGTGGGGAAAATTCGAAGCACGAAATCCGAAATTCGAAACAAATTCAAATGACCAAAATAAGTCAATTTCCAAACAGGCGTTCTTCGAATCCGGTGTTTTGGAATTTCCGGGTTTGGGATTTATTTTGGCCCCGGTTTGTTTCGAATTTCGATATTCGGATTTCGGATTTTTATCGCGGCATCATGGCAGAAGAAAGTTTTCAGGAAAAAATTTAAGGTAGCAAAATGAGCGGAGCATTTCTCAAAGGTTACCGGGCGCTCGACTTGACCGGCTGGGGCGGTCAGCTCTGTGGCCGGATTCTCGCCGACCTCGGCATGGAAGTGATCAAGATCGAGCCGCCGGGCGGCGATCCCGTGCGCCGGCTGCCGCCGATCATCAAGTCCGCTGACGGTAAAACCCTCAGCGCGACTTTCGCCCATTTGAACGCGGGCAAAGCGAGCAAGGTGCTCGATCTGAACAATGAAGCCGGCCGCGAAAGTTTTCGCCGCCTGGCGGCGACCGCCGACGTTGTCTTGGAAAGTTTTTCACCGGGGGATTTGGAACAGAAAGGACTCGGCTACCAACGGCTCGCGGAGATCAATCCCGGCATTGTCATGGCGTCCATCACCGGCTTCGGTCAGACCGGGCCAAAGAAAAATCTAGCCTGCAACGATCTGATCGCGCTGGCGCAGAGCGGCTTTTTATACATCTCAGGCGATCCATCACTGCCGCCATGTAAGCCACCGGAAACTCAGGCTTTCTACTTTGCCAGTATCTTCGCGGCCGCGGGTGTGCTGGCGGCGCTTTACCGGCGCGAGCGCACCGGCCGCGGCGATCACATCGACATGTCGATGCAGGAGGGTTTGGCTACCCACGAGCACATCGTTCGGCTTTTCGCCAACGAGGGACAAATTCTCATGCGCCAAGGCAGCCAACATGGAACCGTGGCGCCGGCAAGAATTTTTCCCTGCCGCGACGGCTACGTTTATCTTTACGTCACGCGGCAGCACTGGAAGCTGTTTCTCGGTATTTGGCAGGAGCATCCCGCCGAGATGGACGGGCCGGAGTGGCTCAACAATCTTTACCGGCGCGCTCATGCGGACGAAATCAACGCCGCGATCGAAGCCTATACGCGGCGATTTACCAAGGAAGAGTTGACCAACCTGCTCCAACCCAAAGGGATTCCATGCGTCGCGGTCAACACACCGTTGCAATTCGCGAAAGATGAACAGGTCCAAAGCCGCGGTTTCATGGCCGCGGTTGAGCACGCCGGTTTCGGGCGCGCCAAACAGCCGGCTTCTCCTTTCGTGATCGACGGCGCTCGGCCTGCGGTCGGCAGCGTTCCATTGCTCGACAGTTGGCGGGAAAGCGGCGGGCGGCAATCCTTTTCAGCGCCGCAAAAGACCGTTGCGCCAGGCAACGGCCCGCTCGACGGCATGCGCATCGTCAGCTTCGATCATGTGCTCGCCGGTCCCTACGGCACCACGATCCTTGCCGAGCTCGGCGCCGACGTGATCAAGATCGAATCGCGCAAGGGCGGCATGGACCCGTTTCGCTTTTTCGGCACCGGAGAGGATCCCAACCTCTCGCCGCGCTTTTTGGAATTCAACCGCAACAAGCGCTCCTTCACGGTGAACTTGAAACACCCTAACGGACAGAAGGTGCTTCACGACCTGGTCGCCAAGGCGGACGCGGTGCTCGACAATTATAGCGTCGATGTTGTGGGACGGATCGGCCTCGCCTATGAAGATCTATGCAAGGTCAAGCCCGATATTATCAACCTGCGCATGCCGGGCCTCGGCACCACCGGGCCGAAGCGCCATTATTCGACCGTCGGCGTCAACATCACCGCGTTCACGGGACTCACTTACCTTTGGAATCATCCCGGCGTTACCGATCCGCCCATCGGTTCGCAGGCGGTTTATCCCGATTACGCTTCCGGCGTACTGTGCGCCATCATCATTATTTCCGGCGTGCTCTATCGCGACCGGCAGAAGAAAGGCGCGTTCATCGATCTGGCTCAGTCCGAGGCGACGGCGTTCATGGTCGGCGCGAGTCTCATGGAGGCGGCCGCCTCCGGCCGCGATCCCGAGCCGATGGGCAACGCATCGATCTTCGCCGCGCCGCATGATTGCTATCCCTGCAAGGGCGAGGACCGCTGGTGCGCCATCGCGGTGGAAAACGATGAGCAGTGGGCGGCGTTGGCGAAGATTCTCGGCGCCGACATCGAAGGAGATCGACGCTTCAAAACCGTGGGCGGACGTCTCGAGCACCGGGACGAATTGAACCGCATCGTCGAGCGCTGGACCCGGGATCGGGACGCATTCGAAATTATGGATCGCTTGCAGCGGTTGGGAGTCCCTTGCGGCGTGGCGCAAACCGGTGCCGACGTCACCGCCGATCCGCATCTCGTCGAACGCGGTTTCATCGTTGGCGTCGAGAACGAGAGAATCGGGCGCGTGGTGCTACCGAACTTTCCGCTGCGTTTCGCCAACGCGCGGATGACCCGGCGGTGGGAGTTCCCGGTGCTGGGACGCGATACCGAAGCTGTGCTGCGCGACGTGGTCGGCTACGACGCCGAAACCATCGCGGCGCATAAGAGAGACGGAGTGTTGGAATAACAGGGCAAGAGAGTCCTGAGTCCTGAGTAACGAGTGCTGAGCGGGGAGGGGACTCAGCACTCAGGACTCATTACTCAGGACTATTCTGTTAGGAGGTGAACGATGCGACTGTCGCCGGTGATGATTCTGTTGCTTATCAGTTTCGCTCCCGTCGCCTCGGCCCAAACCAAGTCCCCAGCCGA
>JACPFE010000562.1 GCA_016183145.1 Deltaproteobacteria bacterium
GGGTGATAGCGTCAATCTCAAAACAGCGAAGCAGATCGGCTTGACGATCCCACAATGGACACTAATGAAGGCGGATAAGGTCATAAGATGACAGTGCTGGGTAACGAGGACTGGATATGAAAGTACCGAGTCCTGAGTAACGAGTCCTGAGTTATGAAGACTGAAAGCCGAAATCCGCGCCTTGAAAACTCAGCACTCAGCACTTTTTTGAGTTTACGATGTGATGAAGATCATCGTTAGCAGGAGAAAATTGTTCCGCAGCGGAAATGAACTCAGCAAAAGGAGGGAGCTTTATGACGGAGCCGAAGGAGATAGCAAAAGGAACTTTTAGCGATCTGACCACTTACGAGAAGTGGGTTCGAGGGGAAGGTATCCCCATCTACACGGGGTTTTTTGTCGAGGATTTGCGAACTCTTGCGGTGGAGCCTTGGGAGCGTAAAGGGGGACTGGGAGCCTTTATCAATTTAGAGGGGACCGGTCAGACCAACGATGCCTATGTGTGTGAGATCCCGCCGGGCGGCAGCTTGAAGCCGCAGCGCCAACTGTTCGAAGAACTCATCTACGTTCTAAGCGGTCGGGGCGCCACCACGGTGTGGCACGAAGGGGGGAAGAAGTTGACGCTTGAATGGCAGGCCGGGAGCCTTTTCTCGCCGCCGCTCAACACCTGGCATCAGCATTTGAACGGTCAGGGGGATCAGCCCGCCCGGTACGTGGCCGTAACCACCGCTCCCACCATGATCAACCTTATCCACAACCTGGATTTCATCTTCGCCAACCCCTACCAGTTCACGGATCGGTTCAGCGGCGACAAGGACTTCTTTAGCGGCGACGGTGTGTCCTACGAAGGTCGGGTGTGGGACACGAACTTCGTCGCCGACGTGACGAATTTCAAACTCTCGACCTGGGAAGCCCGCGGCGCGGGGGGCTCCAACGTGATGTTCGAACTGGCCAACAACACCATGGCCGCCCACATCTCCGAGTTTCCCGTGGGGACTTACAAGAAAGCGCATCGCCACGGGCCTGGCGCCCATGTTTTCATCATCAGCGGGAACGGCTACTCGCTCCTGTGGCCGGAAGGGAAGGAGATGGTTCACGTCGACTGGCATGTGGGCAGCGTGTTCGTGCCCCCCGAGCGCTGGTTTCACCAGCACTTTAATTCGGGGGCGCAGCCAGCTCGCTACCTCGCCCTGCGCTGGGGCAGCCGGAAATACCGGCGCGGGGAGGAGCTTGCTCGCGGACGGGACGTGACCACGGCGGGCAAGAGCGAGACCAGCGTCAAACTAGGAGGGGATCAGCTCGAGTACGAAGACGAAGACCCTCGGATTCTGCAAACGTTCAAAGACGCCTGCGCGAAGTCCGGGGCCGAGGTGCGAATGGACCGGTTCTTCCACAAAAAGTAGCGGGCGAGCACGGAGCAAAGAGCAAGGAGCACGGAGCAAAGAGCAAGGGGCAAGAAAAACACGGGGAGACCTCCTATGAAAAAAAGAATTATTGGTTTCGCGCTTGGCGCTGTGCTCTTGGCGCTTTGCGTTTCAGCTCAGACGGAGGCGGGGCAGAGGGAATTGCAAAGGCTAACGGTTGGCTTCACCCCGATCTCGGGCGCTGCGCTGCCGTTCTTCATCGCCGTGGAAGAAAAACTCTTTCACAAGCACGGCATCGAGGTTTCGCCTGTATTTATGGGAGGCTCGCCGCTGATCAATTCGGCGATACTCGCCGGGGAGTTTCCCATCGGTTACACGGCCGGCGGCGCGGTCCTGTCGAGCCGTCTCAGCGGCAGCGATCTCATTGTGATCGGATCGCCCTTGCCGGTTTTGGCCATTGACGCTTGGGCAAGGCCTGACATCAAGTCGGTCAGCGATGTCAAAGGCAAGAGAATCGGCGTCACCCGATTTGGCGCATCGACCCATTTCAGCGGGCTCACGATGTTGGACTCCGCCGGGATTAAACCCAACGAAGTTGTTTTCATCCAAAACGGCGGCGTTGGCGAGTCGCTGGCAGCGCTGCTGGGCGGCAGGGTCGATGTGTCGATGCTTGGATATCCATTTGGCTTGAACGCCAGGAAGGCGGGCTTCAAGCTGCTCTTTCAACCTTCGAAGACCGACTACGGTTTGTTTCCCACCGCTGCCGTTGCCGCGCGAGAGTCGTGGTTAAAAGATGCCAAAAACCGCAGGCTGGCGGTGGACTTTTTGCGCGCGCTCCATGAAGCCCTCCAGCTTATTAAGGAAGGCCCAACGGCAACCAAGCGAGCGCTGAAGAAATTTACCAGAGTCGAGGATGAAGCGCTCCTGCAAGGTAGTTTTGAATTCTATCGGGAAGTCTATCCCATCACGCTCCGGACCCCGGAGAAGGCCATGGCGAATGCGCTGAAGTTTCTCGATCATCCCAAAGCCAAGCAGGCCGACGTAAAGCAATCGTTCGACAACAGTTTGGTAGAAGAAGCGATGAGGTAGCGCGGTGGCAAGAGCTGATAAAGTGATTCGCTCAGGGGCAAGGCATAGCATAAGGGAACAAACCCCATAAGGAGGTAAATCATGGTTGAGAAATTTCTCGTCTGGCTACTAGCAATTTCCTGTTTACTGGTCCGCTCGGTTTCCGGCGCCGCGGAGTTGCCGCTGGTGCGGATCGCGCACGGCGCGTTTAATGAGAAGGTCGCGGCGTTGTGGGTTGCGACCGAGCAGGGTTTTTACCGCAAGCACGGCGTTAACGTGGAAGTGATAAACATCCGTACCGGGCCACAGACCATGGCGGCCATCGCCTCGGGCGAAATTCAGATCGCCTTCACGATTCCGGGCTCGGTGGTGAGCGCCGCCGCGGCGGGGATGGACGCGGTCTTTTTCGGCGGCATCGTCAATCGCGCCGACGGCGATTTTGTCGTCCCGCCGAGCATTGTTCGAGCGGAAGACCTCAGAGGAAAAAGACTGGGCGTTCAGAGCATCGGCGGCGGGGTCTGGTCGCTGGCGATGCTCGCGCTCGAGCACCTGGGCCTTGAGCCCACCCGGGACAAGATCGCGGTGTTGGTGTTGGGCGACCAACCGGTGCTCACTCAAGCGATGGCGTCGGGAATGATCGACGCCGCATACCTGGGTTACACGTTTAGCACCTTGCTTAAGGAAAAAGGCTTTCGCGTCATGCTCGACATCGGCAAGGCGCCGATCCCGTATCAGGGGCTCGCCCTGGCTGCGCGCCGGTCTTATATCCAGCAAAACGGCCCGATCGTCGACGCGGTGCTGCGCGGCACGCTGGAAGCAGTCGCGTTCATTCAGAAGCCGGCCAATCGCGACGCCGCTGTCAAATCGCTGATGCGCCGCTTGCGGCTCTCCAGCGCCAAGGAAGCGGAAAACGGCTACGAGGTGCTCCAGTGGCTGTACAGTGTCGATATTCGCCCCAACCTGAGGGGCATCCAAAACATGCAGCGGCTGTTGGCCGTGACCAACCCGACGGTGTTAAAAGTCAAGGCCGAAGACGTCGTCGACGAAGAGCCGGTGCGCCGGTTGGAGAAGAGCAGCTTTTACGCCGAGATCGTGGCGCAGTTGAAAAGATAAGTGGCAAGAGAACTCCGCATCCCTGTGATGAAAAGGAATTCGGATATTTCACGCGGAGACGCTGAGGGCGCGGAGTAACCTTGCGAAAATTTTCCGACTGCCGTAGCTATCAGAAAAAGAGGGGAGTTCTCGCGCCAAGTTCGCCAAGCACGCAAAGGCCACCCAACCCTGGCCCAAGAGAGCTTGATTTTTTAACTTGGCGTCTTTGCGCCTTTGCGGGAGATATTCCGACTCTTAATTGCGGCTCCGCCGCGCGGGGTTTCTGTGGTGAATACTCCGTCACGGTGGAGCCGGACGAAACAGATCGATAGAGGAGATGTGATGTCGCAACAGCCAGAAAATTCTTCGGCCCAACAAGGCGAAGAAAATTTTGTCTGTCTCCTGGAGGATAACGCGCGGCGTTTGAGCGCGAAGCCGGCGCTGGTCTGGGACGGCGGAGTGCTTTCCTGGACCGAGCTTGACGAAAGAGCTTCCGGCTTCGCCTGTTTTCTCGCGGAGCAGGGGATGGAGCCGGGTGATCGGATCGCCACGCTGTTGCCGAATCACTGGAGCTTTGCGGTTGCGGTGCTGGGCATCCTTAAGCTCGGCGCCACCGCGGCGACCTTGCATCCCACGCTCAAGCCGGAAGAGCTTGCCGAAGTCCTCGCCGATCTCCAGCCGCGGCTGGTCGTGAAAGATGTTACCGCCGACCCTAAGGGGAGTTGGAAAACGGCGCGGTTCACCTCCGCTCCCGCGGTGATCGTCTACACCTCGGGCAGCACCGCGCGGCCAAAGGGCGCGGTGTTCAGTCAGAATGCCTTCACCTTCGCCAACCGCTCCTGGGGCGGACCCGTCATGGGGATTAAGCCGGATGATATCGTGTTGGGCGTGCTGCCCTTCGCGCACAACTACGGCATGAACTCGTCGCTCCTGGCGCCGCTGTTCTACGGCGCTACCGTGGTCATCGTCGAACATTTTTCGCCCGAAGGAGTTCTGGAAACGATCGCGAAGCAGCGCGTGACCGTCTTTCCCGGCGTGGCGACGATGTTTCGCCGCGTGCTCAACTCGCCGGCCTTTGCGCGCGCCGATCTCTCCAGCCTGCGCCTGGCGGTTTCGGGCGCTGCGCCTTGCCCCTGGGAACTCTGCCAGGAGTGGCGCGCGAAAACCGGAACAAGAATCCTGCGCGGTTACGGCATGAC
>JACPFE010000563.1 GCA_016183145.1 Deltaproteobacteria bacterium
CTCGACGCGAGCGCGTCCATGGACTACGCCTCCGACGGCGTGACCAAATTCGACTACGGCTGCACGCTGGTCGCCTCCCTCGCCTACTTGATCCTCAAGCAGCAGGACGCCGCCGGCCTGGTGACGTTTTCCAATCGCGTCGAGGCGTTCGTCCCGCCCAAGGCCAAGCGCGACTATTTGGCGCAGATCCTCCACCCGCTGGAGAACCGCGGCCCCGTCGGGGAAACCAACGTCGGCAAGATTCTCGAAGAGATCGCCGGCCAGGTCAGGCGGCGCGGTTTGATCATTTTGGTCTCGGATCTTTTGGACGAGCCCGAGGCGATCCTCAAGGGTCTGCGCTTGTTTCGCTTCAAGGGCAACGACGTGATCGTTTTTCATCTCCTGGACCCAGCGGAGTTGGAGCTCCCCTTCGACGGCAATATTTTGTTCGAAGATTTGGAAGAGGCGAATCTACGCATCGTCGCCGATCCGAAAGCGATCCGAAAGACCTACCGCGAGGTCGTCAGGGAATTCGTCGCCGCAATGCGCAAGCAGTGCCACGACAGTGTCATCGACTATCAATTGATCACCACGTCCACGCCGTTGGATCAGGCTTTGGCGAGTTATTTGAGTTGGCGAGAGTGAGCCATGTCGGTTTTTTTTCTCTATCCCATTTTTCTTTACGGCCTCCTCGCCGCATCGCTGCCGATCCTGATTCACCTCTTGAACCGGCGCAAACTGAAACGCATCCGCTTTCCCGCCGTGCGCTTTATTCTGCTCTCGCAGAAGCGCATCGCGCGGAGCTATCGCTTGCGCCATTGGCTGCTCCTGGCGCTGCGCACCCTGGCGGTGGTTTTTCTCGCGCTCCTCCTTGCCAACCCGATTTTTCAGATCGGCGCCGGCCTATTCGCCGGCGGCGGCCCGGTCACGTTGGTCGTGCTGCTGGACAATTCGCTGAGCATGCGCTGGGCCGGCGACGGCGACGGTTTTAAGCAGGCCAAGGAGGCGGCGCGCCTGCTGATCTCCGGACTAAACGACGGTGACCGCGCCGCGTTGATCCCGACCAATTTTTCCGGCAAAGAGCCGTTTCGTCTCAAAGGCCAGAAGGAGATACTGCTTAAAGAGATCGACGCCATCGAGATCGCCGACGGCACGGCGAATTTTGCCGCCGCCCTGGGGAAGGCGTATGAACTGCTGAGCGAGCCTGCCGCGCAAAAGGAAATTCGTCTAATCACCGACATGGGCCTGACCGGCTGGGACCAGTTCTCGCTCTCCAGCTTGAAACAGGTTGATCCTTCGATTCCCTTGAAGACTCTGCGCGTCGCGAGAAAACAGCCGCCGCTCAACGGCGCCATCAAAGAGGTCCGCCTGGGCGGCCAATCCGTCGGCGCCAACCTGCCGCTACAGATTGAAACCACCGTCGCCAATTTCGGCGAGGTGGAAATCAAGGAGCTACTGGTGCAGTTGAGCATCGACGGCCAGAATAAAGAGCAGAAACTGACGACGGTCCCGCCCAGGGGCGAATCGACCGTGAGCTTTCAAACCCGGCTGGCGGCGCCGGGCGCCCATTTGGGCCAGGTGACGCTCAAAAAAGAAGGGCTGGCGGGAAATCCCGCGGTGAACTTCGCGCTGGACGCCCAAGACAAGCTTAAGATTCTCGTGGTCGACGGCGACCCCCAGACTTCGCTCGTGCAGAGCGAGACCTTTTTTCTCAGCCGGGCGCTCAATCCTGCGAGCGAGAAGGATTCGTCGCTTTTCTTGCCGACGGTGATTCTTGCGGACGGCTTGGCCGCCGCGTCGCTCGACTCCTACCAGGCGGTGGTCTTGTGCAATATCGCCTCGATCCCCGACGTTTTTCTCGACAAGCTGCGCAGCTTCGTGCAACAGGGCGGCGGCCTGCTGATCTTCGCCGGAGACCGCATCCAGGCGGATAGTTTTAACAAGCTGGCGCATAGCACGCCGCCGCTCTTGCCAGCGGAGCTGCGCGAACGAAAACTCGGCGCCGAAAGCAGCGGCGAAAAGATCGACAAGATCGACCTCAGCCATCCCGCGCTGCAAGGTTTGTCCGATGCGATACTGTTGGAGTCGATGAAATCCGCGCGGGTCTGGGGTTATGCGCGCAGCGCGGGCGCGGGCGGAACAGTCCTCATCGCGCTGGCGAACGGCGATCCCTTGCTCATGGAACGCAGGGTGGGCGCCGGCCGGGTTATGCTAATGGCGACTTCAGCAGACCGCGACTGGAACGACCTGCCGGTCAAGACCGCCTACCTGCCGTTCGTCCAGGCGCTCTCCGGCTATCTTGCCGGAGGAAAACGCGGCGCCTTTGATAGCGGCATCCCGGTCGGCGCGGTCAAAGAAATTTCTCTGCCGCCCGCTTATGTCGGCAAGAGCTTGCGTGTGATCAAGCCCAACCGGCAGGATGCGGAAATTTTCCTCTCCGGCGAGAAGGACCGCGCCGCGGCGCGCTTTGAGGACAACGATAAAGCCGGCATCTACCGGCTGTCGCTGCCCGCGGGGGGAGAGAAGGAGAGCGGCGCGCCGCAAATCTACGCGGTCAATCCGCCCTTTCTCGAATCGCGCCTCGATGAGATCAGCGCGCGCGACCTGGCGGCCAAGCTCAAACCGATCCCGCTCGAGGTGATCCCGGTCGACGCCTTGCAGCAGGGTGGAAAACGCACCGACCTCGCTCTTCCTTTACTGGCGCTGCTTATTGTAACCTTGCTGGTGGAGGGCTGGCTGGCGCAGCGGCTGTGAAAAAAGGCTTTTGACGGGAAAATCTTCCACCACGAAGTGTTCCATGATCTTACGCTCGCCCGCCGAGAATGAAAATGGAGGGATTTCCTTCCACGGGGTGCCCTCCTCGACTCGTCATTCCCGCGCACGCGGGAATCCAGGTTTGTTGCGCCGAATTAGCCTGGATACCCGCTTTCGCGGGTATGACGGAACCCAGGCGGGCTCTTCGTTCTCATCCCCAAACGGGTATTTTCAAAGGAGTACACGAAGAGCACGAAGATTAAGAGTAAAAATATCCGAAACCTTCGTGTCCTTCGTGATCTTCGTGGTGAGCAAAGGAGCTCGGGTTATGGTCCAAAGGCCGGAGAACCCGAAAGGCGAATGAATCTTTTATGAACCGGCGACACTTTATCGGCATCCTCTGGCGCAGCCTCCTGGCCGCGGGCCTACTGCCAAGCCGCGCCGCGGCGGCACAGTTCAGCGAGAAACGGCATATCCAGTTTGTCTTCGCCCAGATCAAATACCGCGGCGGCGACTGGAATCCGCATCCGTTGTCGGTCACGCCGCTGATGGAAGAGCTGATGCTGCGCACCAGCGTGGAGCCGGCCACGGCAAGGCACGAGGTGACGCTCGCGGACCGCGATCTGTTCAACTATCCGTTTCTTTACATCGCCGGCAAATACGAGTTCGACCCTTTCACCCAGGAAGAGGTCGAAACGCTGCGCCGCTTTCTCTCTTTCGGCGGATTCCTGCTCGTCGATGACGCGCTCGGCCAGCAAGGCTATGGCTTCGACAAAGCGGTGCGGCGCGAAATGCAGAGGGTCTTTCCCGGCAACGAGTTCAAGCGGTTGCCCGCCGGCCACGCGGCGCTCAAAAGCTACTATCTCCTGCGGCGTATCGGCGGGGTGCGCATCGTCAACCCCAACCTCGAAGCCATTACTCTCGGCAACACGACGCCGGTGATCTATTGCCAGAACGATCTCGGCGGCGCCTGGGAGCGCGATCAGTTAGGCAAGTGGACCAACGCCTGCACGCCCGGCGGTGAGGCCCAGCGGCGCGACGCGTTTCATCTCGGCATCAATCTGATTCTCTATGCGATGACGGAAAATTATAAGGAAGACCTGATCCACGTTCCGTTCATTCGCAGGCGTCTGACGCGGTAATATTTGCATGAGTTTATTGTCATGTGGAAATCCGACGACGAGGGACCCGGCACGAGGGTCGCTCGCTTCGTTAAACAACCCTCGGCTGTAAGCCGAGGGATTTAAAACATGTCGGCTTGAAGGCGACCGGAAAATGGCCCCGACCGTCATTCCCGCGAAAGCGGGAATCCAGTTCGTTCGCAGTCCAGCCTGGATGCCCGCCTCCGCGGGCATGACGGACTGGGTTGCCCGTGTCGCTGCATAAGGTGCTCATGTTCACTTGGCTCACATTTCGCCGAATCTTGCTTCGCCTGAAGCATGCCCTGAGCAGCGTCGAAGGGGCGAGGGATTTCAAACATCCCCGAAAGAGACATTAAGATACTGATGACCTGACGATTGATGAAAGATCTCTACTTCATAGGCAGCCTGCCCTGGTGGCTCATCGCTCTCGTCGTGCTGGCAACCATCGCGCTGCTGCTGCAACAATTTTTGAGTCTGAAGCAGCGGCTGCCCCTGGCACAGAGCTGGTTCCTGGTTTTACTTCGCGCTGTAGTTTACGGCGTGTTGATCTTTTTTCTCCTCGGTCCGTCGTTGATCGATAAACGCGCCGGCAAACTGCGCCGGCCGCTGACGGTGCTCATCGACAGCTCCGAGAGCATGGCGTACCCCGCCAGCGCGAAACCGGCGGCCGGCGGAACGGCCGGCAAAAGCCGCCTCGATACCGTACGGGAAAAACTCACCGCGGGCGCGGAGCCGCTGATCCAAAGACTCAGCCGCGATTACGACCTGCGTCTCTTCCGCTTCGGCACCGATCTCGAACCGATCGACGCCGCGTCGGTCGCCCAGCTCAAACCGCAAGCTCAAGGAACGCGGCTCTTGGAACTGGTCCAAAGCGCCGCCAAGGACGCCGGCGTGCAATCCGCCATCCTGCTTTTCAGCGACGGCATCGCCAATGGCGACAAAAAATCTCTCGCGGGTGAGCCGCCGCTGCCAGTTCCTATCTTCGCCGTCGGCGCTGGGGAATCCGAGGGCTTCACCGACGTGCGCATCGCCGAGGTCCGGGCGCCGCAGTTCGCCTTTCGCGGCCGCGAGTTCAAGCTCGATCTGACGGTTCATGCCGCCGGCCTCAAAGGCAAAACCTTGCCGCTCTACTTCAATCGCGGCAAGAATCTCATCACCACCCGGTCTGTGAGCATCGACGCCGACCTCTTCGAGCAAAAAATCACCCTCAACTTTACTCCCAAGGAGATCGGCACCCATAGTTTTTCGCTCGACATTCCGGCACAACCCGGCGAACAGATCACCCGGAACAATCAAAAAGAATTTAAAGTCGACGTGCAGCGGGACAAGATTCGCGTCCTTACCCTTTCCGGCTCGCCCGCCTGGAATTATCGTTTCTTACGCATGGCGATAAAACAGGACCCGTTGATCGAACTAGTGTCGTTCGTGTTCTTGCGCACGCCCACCGACAGCGTCGACGTGCCGGACAATCAGTTGAGTTTGATCCCCTTTCCCATCGACGACATTTTCTTGGAGGAGCTTAAGAACTTCGACGTAGTTTTCCTCGATGATTTTTCCCACCGTGCCTATTTTAACCCCGTCTACTTAGACAGAGTCCGCGACTTCGTTCGCGACGGCGGCGGGCTGGCCATGCTCGGCGGGGTACGCTCCTTCGACAGCGGCGGCTACGGCGAAAGCGCGCTCAAAGAAGTCCTGCCCGTGGAGCTCGACGGCAAGGGCGGCTACCAGTCGAGCGGCGGCATACGCCCGGTCTTGACCGCTTCGGGCAAGGCCCATCCGATCACCCGTTTGCTGCCCGACCCGCGCACCAATGAAGAGGCCTGGACCAAGATGCCGGCGTTGAACGGCCTTAATCAAGTCCGCGGCGTGCGCGGCGAAGTGCTTTTGACAGCCGATGGCGCGGCGGCGGGCGCGCCGCTGCTCGCCATCGGTCGCTTCGGCAAGGGGCGCACCCTGGCGCTCATGAGCGACGACGCCTGGCGTTGGAATTTCATCGCCGCGGGCAACCGCGAATCGCCCCAGAATCATCTCAAGCTCGTGCGCCAGATGGTGCGCTGGCTCGCCCAGGAGCCTTCCTTCGAGCAGGTGCAGTTGCGCGCCATCGCCAGCGCGCGCCCCGGCGAAAAGATCGCCATCAAGCTGCGCGTCCTGAAGGACGACTTTCTGCCGACGAGCCAGGCCTCTGTGCAACTCCGCGTCATCGGTCCGGAAGGCGAGCCGAGCCTGGTTTTGGCGAGCGCCGACGCCGAAGAAGGAGAATACACCGGCGAGTACACGCCCACCCGGGAAGGCACCTACCGCGTGGAAGCGGAAGCGGGCCTCACCGGCAAGCCGCTCGGAAAGGATCGGACCAGCTTCTCAGTTGCCTACGGCTACGGTGAAATCGACGATGGACTACCGCGCATGGATCTCTTGAAGCAACTGGCGGCGACGAGCCAGGGTGAGTTTTTCTTGCTCAGCGACTGGAACGAAAAGAGCCTTGAGAAGATCGCCGCCAAGATTGAAAGCCATGCGCCGGCGCAGATCTCCGAGCAGCGCCAAACCCGGCTCTGGAGCACGCTCTGGCCGTTTTCGATTCTCCTGGCGCTGCTCAGCGTCGAGTGGTGGATGAGAAGGAAGTGGGGA
>JACPFE010000048.1 GCA_016183145.1 Deltaproteobacteria bacterium
GGGGGTCGGCTAGCGTTCCCCCGCTACGAGAACGCTTATGTCACGGCGATGCTTAGTCTGTCAAGCCTGGCCGTGTCGTGGCATGATCCTTTCACGCACGGGATGACGCTGATCAGGGAAGCGTGGAACGGGGATCAGAAGATGAACCGGCGCATGCTGACGTTCATGATGACGCCGATGGCAAACATCATGGAGGCGAGCGCCGAACCCCCATAACTCACCATTGGCAGCGGCACACCGACCACGGGCATGAGTCCCGCCACCATCGCCACGTTGATCGTCACATGCCAGAAAAAGATCGCGGTCATGCCGAACACCAACAAGGCGCCGAAGCGGTCTTTGGCCCGCTGGACGAGTCCCAGGCAGTAGACGAGCAAGGCGAAGTATAGCAATAGCAAGATCAAACATCCGACAAAGCCCCATTCCTCGGAGAAAACCGCGAAGATAAAATCCGTATGTTGGGCCGGCAGGAAGTCCAGGCGGTTTTGCGTGCCGTGCAGGTAGCCTTTGCCGAAAAATCGGCCGGAGCCGATGGCGATCTGCGATTGGATCACATGGTAACCGGCCCCGAGCGGATCGCGATCCGGGTCGAGAAAAGTCAAGATGCGGTTGCGCTGGTAAGGTTTCAAGAAATGCCAGGCGACCGGGAGAGATGCCAAACCCGCGCCGACCAAGTAAAGAAAAGAGCGGGTGCGCAGACCGCCCATGAGTATCATGCTGATGAAGACGATGCCTAGGATGATGGCGGTGCCGAGGTCCGGCTGCACCAGCGTGAGCAACACCAGCGGCGCCGCCAGCGCGAAGGGCGCCCAGAGATCCCGCAGATAGTAGCCCCGGGGCGGCTCGTCGTCCTGAAAATATTTCGCCATCAACAAGACGATGGCGATTTTTGCCGGCTCGGACGGCTGCAATCGAAAGAAGCCGAGGTTGATCCACCGTTGCGAGCCGCCGCCCGAATGGCCGAGAAAAAGCACCAGTACCAATAGTAGAAACATCGCGCCGTAAAGAGGATAGGCAATCCGGTCGAAATAGTGATAGTCGAACGCCAGCGCGGCGAACAGAGCGATCAGCCCGAGTCCGAGCCACATGAGCTGGCGTCCCGGCAAAGCGCCGGCGTGCCGCTGAATGACGTCATAGTTAGCGCTGTAGATCGTCGTGACGCCGATCAACACGAAGGCGACGGCGAGCAAGAACAGCGTCCAATCGAAATGGGAGATGAGGCGGCGGTCAATTTGCACGGGAGTCCCCTTCGGCGCGTACCTGACGCTGGCCGGCCGGCCGGCTCTGCTGCTCGATGAATTTCTCGATCACTTTTTTCGCCATCGGCGCGGCGGCGGAGCCGCCATGCCCGCCATGCTCGACCAAAACGGCGACGGCGATTTGCGGATTCTCTACCGGCGCGTAGGAAACAAACCAGGCGTGGTCGCGGTTAAAATAGCTAAGCTGCTCGCTCTTGAGATAGGCGCCTTTCATCTCGACGACCTGAGACGTGCCCGTCTTCCCGGCGACGGCTACGATATTAGAGCGAGCCGCGCCGCCGGTGCCGGACGGGAGTTTGACGACGTCGGCGAGGCCATTGCGCAGTCGCTCTAAGGTTTCCGGCTTGATTTCGATGCTGCGAATCTTTTCCGGGCCATACTGGCGAATCACCGCGCCGCTCACCGACTCCACCGTACGCACGATCCACGGACGGTAAAGCGTTCCGCCATTGGCCACCGCCACCATCATGTTGGCCATTTGCAGAGGCGTCACGGTAAGGTAACCCTGGCCGATGGCAATCGAAACCGTTTCCCCGGGAAACCAGGGTTGGCGGAATCGTCTCTTTTTCCATTCGGTATCCGGCACGGTTCCGCCCATCTCGCCATCGAGCGCGATACCGGTCTTCTCGCCCAAGCCGAAGGCGCGCGCCCACTTGGCAATCTTGTCGATGCCGATGCGCGGCCCGAGCTGATAAAAGTAGACATCGCAGGATTCGACAATCGCCCGGTGCAAGTCGACGGCGCCGTGCCCGCCTTTTTTCCAGTCGCGGAATTGGCGGTTGCCAAAAAAATAAAAACCAGGATCGGAAATCCGGCTCTCCGGCTGGATCACTCCTTCTTCCAATCCGGCAATGGTCATGATGATCTTGAAGGTCGAACCCGGAGGGTACTGACCCTGGGTCGCGCGGTTGTTCAGCGGCAGCAGCCGGTCGTTCAGCAAGCCGCGCCACTCGTCGGCCTTGACGCCGCGGGCGAAGACGTTGGGATCGAATGCGGGAGTGCTGACCATCGCCAAGACCGCCCCGCTGTTGACGTCGAGGGCCACGATGGTCCCTTCTTTACCTTGCAGCGCCGCAAAGGCGGTTTCTTGAAGCTCACGGTCGAGCGTCAGGCGAACGGTGTATCCAGGCACGTCGGGCACTTCGTGGAGCACACGCATGCGCCGGCCCAGCGCGTCCACCTCGACCTGCTGCCCGCCGCTTTGGCCGCGCAGGAAAGTTTCCCATCGGCGCTCCAACCCGTACTGGCCCATCTCGTCTCCCGACGCATAGCCCTGATCTTTGAGCGCCTTCAATTGCTTCGAGCCGATCTCGCCCAAGTAACCGAGGATATGCGCGCCCATGGGACCGTCGGCGTAGTTGCGGCGCGGCCGGGTACGCAGGGCGACGCCGGGCAGCTCGAGCTGATGGGTTTCGACCGCGACGACCGTAGGCCAGTCGATATCTTTCCCCAAAGTAAGCTCCTCGAAGGCGAGCCGTTCCTTGTTCGCCTCGAAGACGGCGAGCAGCTCGTTTTCGTCGCGGCCCAGATAGCGCGCCAGTTGGCCGAGCGTGCCTTTCGCATCCTGGGTGTCCTCGGGAGTGAAAATGAGATCGAAGGAAGGCCGGCTGTCGACCAGCAGTTGCCCCTGGCGATCGAACATCATCCCCCGGGTGCCGGGAATCCGCTTGAGCCGAATGCGATTGTTTTCCGACAGGAAGGTGTAGCGCTCGCCTTGGAAGATCTGCAAAAATGCCAGCCGGGTGATCAGCGCCAAGAAGGCGAGGATCACAAGCACATAAAGCCAACGAACGCGCTCACGCACCTTCGGCGCGCCGTCTTGTCGGTTGATGCCGGTCGAAATAGCCATTGCAGTCTATATTAAGCGGTGACGCGGAATCGTTCCACGTAACTCTGGCCGCGCCGCAATAGGGGGAAGACAAACGGCGCTAGCGCCGCAGCGATCAAAGCCTCGATTATTATATAGAGAGAGGCGCTGATCCAAAAGCTCTCGACGGTTAAAAAAACCGCTGACAGCAAAGCCAGCGCGGCGCCTTTAACCAAGGATGCCAGCAGTACGACGATGGCGCTGGCCATAGGGTCGTGTAGCCAGATCGAGCGCGAACTCAAGTGCACCGCCAGGAAAACCATGGACATGGCGAAGGCGTTGAGTCCCAGAATCGGGCTGGAGACGACATCCACCGAGTAGCCCAACAGGAAGGAAGCCACAACCGCGCCCACCGTCGGATGGTACAAGCCCCAATAGACGAGGAGCACGAGGACAAAATCCGGCACGATCGGACCGAGCGGCAACAGGTGGAGCAAGGTCGTCTGAAGCAGGACCAGGATCAATCCGACGGCGAAAAACAACAATGATAACTTCATTCAACTATCGGATCTTGTTGACCGGTGAGCCCTCGTTTTTCGTCTGGTTGGTTTCGACCTTGACGACCAAAACCTCCTCGGTCTGGGAGGGGGAGACTGACGGTGTCAGCTCGATATATTGGAACAGGCCGAGGTTTTGTTTTTGTACCTTGGTCACCGTGCCGACCATCAATCCTTTGGGAAAAACACCGTCCAGGCCGGTAGTGATAAGCCGGTCTCCGACCTGAATATCTTCGCTACGCTTGACGTATTTCATAATGGTCTTTTGTTCCAGCGAACCTGAAACGATGCCGCGCGCCCGGGTGCGCTGAACCAGCACGTCCACGCCGCTGTTGGGATCGGTAATCAAGAGGACCTTCGCGCTGCGCGCCGCCGTGCTGATCACCTGGCCGACGACACCGAGAGGCGTGACCGCCGCCATGCCTTTGCCGACGCCGTCGGAGCTGCCTTTGTCCAGCAGGCAACTTTGAAACCAAGTGCTTGCGCTGTTGGCAATGATCGTCGCGGTCACGGAACCGGGCGGCAATTGCGCTCGAAAGTCCAAGAGTTGCTGCAGGCGGCGATTGGTGGCCTCGGCTTCCAGGAGTTTGTTTCTTTCGGCTTCCAACTGCTGAATGCGGGTTCGCAGCCGCTCATTTTCCGCTTTAAATCCAGACAGCGTGTCGAACCCTTTCTGTATGTCGCTAAACCAACCGGTAACCGCGTGGGTGCCCAATTGCATAGGGCGCAGTAGCCAAAGCAAGATCGGTCCGATGGGATCGTTCTTAAGTTGCCCGCGCGCGGCGGCATTGAGGATGTAAAGTGAGAGCAACAGACAGGAGCATGAACTGAGGACAATTTGGTGCTTGCGAAGAAAAGCGAGCATGAAAGCGTCGGTCGCCTGCGGCGGGCAGGGAGCACTGATCGCTTCGGCTTAGTGAACCGCTACTTCCCTGAGCAGCGAGATTTCGTCCAAGGCTTTCCCGGCGCCCATCACGACCGCGGTTAACGGATCATCCGCCATCATCACGGGTAACCCTGTTTCCTCTCGAATCAAAATATCCAGATTACGCAGCAGCGCTCCGCCGCCGGCGAGAACGATGCCGCGGTCGACGATATCCGAGGCGAGCTCCGGCGGGGTGCGCTCCAAGGATAGCCGGACCGCCTCGACGATTTGATTGATCGGTTCCAAAAGCGAATCGCGGATTTCCTCGTCGGTGATGACAACGGTTTTCGGCACTCCGGCGACCAGATCCCGCCCTTTGATCTCCATGGTTTGGACTTCATCCGTTGGATAGGCGGAGCCGATGGTGATCTTAATCAATTCCGCGGTGCGCTCGCCGACGAGCAAATTATATTTCCGCTTGATGAACTGAGCGATGGCTTCGTCCATTTTGTCGCCGCCGACGCGGACCGAGCGCGAAAAGACAATTCCCGAAAGCGAAATGACCGCAACCTCCGTGGTGCCGCCGCCGATGTCGACGATCATGTTGCCGGTCGGTTCGGTGATCGGCAGGCCGGCGCCGATGGCCGCGGCCATCGGCTCTTCGATCAGATAGACTTCTCTTGCGCCGGCGGATTCGGCGGATTCCTTCACCGCGCGCTTCTCGACTTCGGTGATGCCGAAAGGCACGCCGACGATGATGCGCGGGCGCACCAGCGTGCGGCGGTTGTGCACTTTTTGGATGAAGTAGCGCAGCATCGCCTCGGTGATTTCAAAGTCGGCGATGACACCGTCTTTGAGAGGGCGGATGGCGACAATGCTCCCCGGCGTGCGGCCGAGCATCCTTTTGGCTTCCGCGCCAACAGCAAGCACTTTCTTGCCGCCGCGCTCGTTGCGCTGTTGCACCGCGACCACAGAGGGTTCGTTGCAAACGATCCCCTGGTTTTTCACATAGATCAAAGTGTTGGCGGTGCCGAGATCAATGGCCAGATCGTTGGAAAAAATGCCGAACAGGGCATCGAACATTACCAGACTCCTTCTTTCGGGCACAAACCAGAAGGCTCCATCAAGCAAAAATAACAGATTTGTTACGCGCAAGCAAGGTAATGAAAAAACTACGGAAAAACTGTTTTAGCGAAACCCGGTCGGTTGCATTAGCGCGCGCCATTTTTTATCATGACTCGGTACTTTTCAAAATACGCTGACGCGAAAGGTCTCATCCTCGATGCTGGATTTCTTACGAAAACGAAAACGTTCCTGGATCATCACTTTTCTTTTGGGCCTCATCATCGTTGTGTTCATCGCGTTCTACGGCGGCAGCAAGTACCAAGACCAAGGCGCGCCGAACGTCGCGGAGGTCAATGGCGATGTGATCAGCCAGCGCGAGTTTGCGCTGCAGTATCAGAAAACTCTGGAACGTTATCGGGAACTGCTGAAAGGATCTTTGACTCCCGAAATGCTCAAGAGCTTGAATCTCAAGAATACCTTACTCGAAGAGCTGATTCAGAAGCGCCTCGTGCTTCAGGAAGCGCAGACACTCGGGCTGACGGCGAGCGACGAGGAGCTGATGGACGCGATCGGCCAGGTTCGCGAATTTCATGTCGCCGGCCGCTTTAACAAGGAGCGCTATCTGCAATTGTTGCGCGCCAATCGGCTGACGCCCGGAGAATTTGAAGAGGAGCAACGCCAGCAACTGACGATCCAACGTCTCTATGGCATAATCCTCGATTCAACCCGGGTCACCGACGAGGAGATGCGCGAGCGCTATCGTTTTGAGCGCGAGAAAATCAATTTGCAATATGTGCGCTTGCCGGTCAGCGATGCGATCCCCGAAGTGAAATTGTCCGAGGACGAGATAAAAAAATTCTATGATCGCAACAAAGAGATGCTCAAAGAACCGCTGCAGCTCCAAGTGGAATATCTCTCGTATCCCTTTGATCGATTCGCCGCCGGCGCGCAAGTCAGCGAGAAAGAGATTGAAGATTATTACCAGGCCAACCGCGACTCCAAGTTTCGTAAGCCCAAAGAGCTAAAATTGCGCTATGTCTCGATCCGCGTCCCGCCCGGCGCCGATGCCAAGCAACAAGAGGACGCCCGGGCCCGCGCCAACCGGGTGGTTGCAGAAGCGCGCGCCGGCAAGGACTTCGCCCAGTTGGCCAAGCAATTTTCTGATGATGCGTCCGCCGCCAAAGGCGGCGATCTGGGTTGGGCGACGCAGGGCCAGTTACCGCCGCAGCTTGCCACGGTATTCGGTATGGCCAAAGGCGAAGTCAGCGACGTGATCGAGACCCCGGGGAGGCTTCAGGTCGGCAAGGTCGAAGACAGCAGGGAAGAAAAATCTGGGACGCTCAAAGAACTCACGCCGGAAATTGCCCGCAGCCTTAAAACGGAAAAGGGGAAGCGCGAAGCCGCCAAGATCGCCGATCGCGACCGCGAAAAAATGCTTACTGGAAACGACCTGGCCAAAATAGCCCAAGAAAGCGGTGTCGCGGTCAACGTCACGCCTTGGTTCTCGAGCGGCCAGGTGCTCCCGGAGATTGGCCAGAACCAAGAATTTTACAAGAACGCCTTCGCCCTGGGTCCCAAGGATGTCAGTCCCGTCGTCGAAGGCAACAGCGCCTATTATCTATTGAAAATCAAAGAGCGCAAAGAGCCCGCGGTTCCCCCGCTCGAGACCGTTCGGCCGAATGTCGAAAAGGGGTTGAAGGAGTCAAAGGCTTACGAGATCGTCGTCCAAAAGGCGAACGGCTTGTTGGATCAACTGAAAAAGGAAAAAGATCTTGCGAAGCTGGCTGCGCAGAACGGCCTCAAAGTCGAAGAGACCGGCTGGTTTCTGCGCAATACGCCGCAGCTGCCGAAGATCGGCGAGCTGCCGGATCTGAGGTCGGGCGTTACCTTGTCGGCGGAAAAACCCATCGCTGACAAAGTTCTCACGCAAAAAGACGTCGTTTATATCATGGCTTTTAAAGGCAGTCAGGGAGCGGACATGGAGCGCTTCGAGAGCGAGAAAGAAGCGCTTGAGAAACAGGCTCTGGCCGAGACGCGCCAGCAAGTCCTGCAGAAATTCATCGAAGGGCTGAAGAGTAAAGCCAAGATTCAGATCCACGCCGGGGTGCTGGAAGCAGACTGAGAGTGTGTGAAAAAATGGCACTCGCCCTTCGACAAGCGCAGGACGAGCGGGTAAGTAAGTGAATTTCGATCTAGGCCATTCCGCTCGTGGTGAGCCCGTCGAACCATGAGCGGATTTTTTGACAAACTCTGAGCGCGGCTTGAAGGGAAACACAGGTGCAGATCGTTTTGGTGCGCCACGGGGCAACCGACTGGAACCTCCAGGGCCGCTGTCAGGGCGTCACCGACCGGGAGCTTAGCGAGGTTGGAGTCCGGCAAGCCGAACAGCTCGCGGCGCTGCTGCGCGACGAGAGCATCGAGGCTGTCTATTCCAGCGCTCTTCGCCGGGCGCGTCAAACCGCCGAGCTGATCAGCCAACCGCACAATTTGCCGGTGATGATCGAGGAAAATATTCGCGAACTCGACCACGGCGCGTTGGAAGGATTGACGTTCAACGAAATCAAACAGAGCTACTCGGAGTTTCTCACGCGCTGGCGAACCGAGCCCGCGGAGATTCAAGTCCCAGGAGGAGAGAGATTAATCGACGTGGCGGAGCGTGCGTGGGTGGGAATCAATCGGATCACGGGGCGGCATCCGACCGCAGAGTCTATCGTAGTGGTGAGCCATAACTTCCCGATCCTCGGCATTGTTTGCCGTGTTACCGGGACCCATCTCAACAACTATCGTTCCTTCCATCTCGACCCTTGCAGCATTACCCGGCTCCATCGCAACGGCGCGAACGCCTGGAGCCTCACCCAGGTCAACAACAAAGAATACCCGCCGCAAGCAAACTCGCCGCTGTGACGGCGCAGGAGTCCCGGGTCTAGAGTCTGGCATCTCGGGCCGGCACTTGGAACTTCAAATCAACGACTCGAAGCAGAAGCTTGCCTTCAGCCGGAAAGTTCCGACTGCAAACTGATGTTGGCGGTGAATGGCGCGGGCTAGGTTTTTCGCGCGAAGAGCGCGACGGTGCAAAAGAGCGCCGCCAACAAAAGATAAGCGATGAAGAACTCAGGCGCGGCCATCACTCCGAATCGGCTCGTGATGCCGCCGGGCGTGAGCTCATA
>JACPFE010000049.1 GCA_016183145.1 Deltaproteobacteria bacterium
AAGTCAGAAGCTGGGACACCATCCTCATCGTCGTGGGAGATCCGCCTTCGCTGCGCTTGGGCGCTATGACGTCGAGTTCGTCGATCAGAATGATCGACGGCGTATGGTGACCGGCTTCGTGGCAAATCTCGCGCAGGTTGGTTTCAGTCTCGCCGAACTGGCTGCTAACGATTTCCGGGCCATTAATATAGAAGCAATGGGCGTCAATCTCATTGGCGGCTGCTAAAGCCAGATGGGTCTTGCCTACGCCAGGCGGCCCGTGAAAGATGACGCCGCGCGGGAGAGCGATACCCAGGTGAGAATAAACTTGCGGCGCGCGCAGCGGTATCTCGATCAATTCCTTTAGTAGCTTAATTTCATTGCGCCGCCCGCCGACGTCTTCATAGGTCACTTCGGAGACCAGGCCATGCTCATGCTTGTGCTCGTCCCCCGTGGAGCCGGCGCGGGAGACCATCTCAATCTTGGTGCTTGGCGTCACTACGCCGGGGCCGGGCTCGACTAAAACAACTTGAAAAGGCGCCCCGCCCGCATCGGTGGGGAGAGCCGCGAAGATGATCGAGCCGTCGCAGATCGGCGGTGAATCCGCGGCGAAAAAATCTTGCAGATGATTCTCCATCTGGCGCACGGAGAGGGAGACGGCGATCAAAGGCTTGAGGCATACCCGCCGGGCCGGCTGGGCGACGATCTTCTCTACTCGGACACCGTCTTTGAGGGATACTTTGATCGACTCGCGCAGGTAGCGGTCGAGACGGATGGCGCCCTTGCCTTTGTCCTCGGGAAACGGTCGCGCCACTTTGGCGAGCGCCGTTTTGCCGGCGTGGCTGCGAATCTCGACGATGTCGTCGATGGCGAGGTTCGCCTCCGCCATGACCGAAGGATCGAGAAAGGCGAGGCCCTTGCCATTGTGTTCGGCAAGACTGTGATGGACGGTCAATAATGCCATGTCACGCTTGTGCCGCTTCAATCCACGCCGTTCATGGATAGTCCGGTGAGTTCTCCAACTGCTCGAGGCCGCAAGCCATATCCACTCCCAGGATGTCGTACCAATTCGGCTCCGCCACCGCCAGTTTGACCGGCCGGGCGGGGTCCGCGTTGAAATGTTGGATGATGGTGCCGCCCTTTCGGATGGGCACGATCAGCAGATCCTCTTCTTCCCAGTCGTATCTCACGCCGTTCAGCAGGCTGTAACCTTTGCCTTCGACGACGTAGTGAATCCGACTGCCCTGATGTTTCTGTTGGCCGCTGCGGCTTCCGGGCGGAATGTCTTGGGTCCAGAAAAGGATGTGGCGGCAGCCCACGTCGGTGAAAGAGGGATGGATATACCAGCGGTAAAGTCCCATGCGGTTGCGCTCCAGCGGGCGGTCCTTTTCCTCGATCACCATCTTGGCCTTGCTCATCTGCTCGCGCCACTCGTCCCTTCGGCGCAGGAGGTCGTCGAGCAGCGTGGCCGGCGGCCCCTTCAGATCGATGTCATAGCCGCGGACTCTGGCGGTCTCCGGGACGAAGTCTTCAGGGCGGTACAGTTTGCCGTTTCTGGGTCCCTTCCAATCGGGCGAGTCGTCCACCTGTCTCGTCTCATAGGCCAGCGGCTCCATAAAGGGCCAGAAGCGGACCACCAGCTTGCCGCAGGGCTGTCCAGGGTCGAGGTTGAAATGCTGGTGGACGTTTTCATAGCGCGTGATCGGAATCAGCTCCAGATCGCCGCGCCGCCATTCGAAACGCATATCGTTATTGACCGTGCAGCCATGCCCTTCCAGAACGTAGAAGAGCACGCCTCCGCCCGTATGGCTGTGCTTGCCCCGCCGGATTTTCTCCATGCCTGTCCGGGTGACGATCCAGCCCGGCGCGCCAACCCGGTGCCAGTTGGCGGGTCCCGTGTACATCTTCCCCAACCCATGGCGGGTCTGCTCCCAGGGCAGCTCCTTGCCCTTGAACAGGACCTGGCCTTCCTGCCTCTGGCTGCTTCGCTCCATCTTCCAGCGCAGCATGAAGTCGTAGTAATTCTCCGGCTCGGACTCCCGCTCCCTGACGCGCTCTATTTCTCGTTCCATGGCTTCCTCCTTTTCAAATCATAAAGGGACAGGCTAGATTTTTACCTTTCAAGATTCTTCCGGCTTTACCGTGAAGAAGGATTCACCACAGAGACGCAGAGTTCACAGAGGGTTTGTTCAAGATGGTCTCCTCAACCAATTTTCTCCGCGCCCTCAGCGCCTCTGCGGTGCAATCTCCGAGGCATTGCACTGAGCAGCCTGAAGATTCACTTTCAAAGTGGAAATGGTTCGGCATCTGCTGCCGCGAAAACTTCTCGCCACAGACAGTTCTTACCACCGCTTAGTGACCGCTGACAACCAGAAAAGTAGCCTGGCAAGCGAAATGCGATCGAAAATACAGGAGCTATTTATCGGAGAATATCCGAAATGGAAACTCATGAGCAAGTCCGGGACAACGGAGCGGTAGGGCATGCCTGACTTTTTAGAAGGCTTCGTCTCTCACAGAAAGCAAGATGCCGGCGAGTATATTGAGCGCCGCTGGTGGGCCGGCCTCACGCTTGGCGATATTCTCGACAAGGCCGCCGATATTTACCCCGACCACGAAGCCCTGCTTGACGCTTCAGATCGCTTGACCTACTCGCAAGTTAGGAACAAAGCGAACCGACTGGCCGTCGGAATGATGCGACTGGGCATCGAGCCCCAGGAGCGGATATTGCTGCAGCTCCCGAATTGGAATGAGTTCGCCTACGCCTTTTTTGCTTTGCAAAAAATCGGCGCGATTACCGTCCCCCTCATCGATAGATACCGCCAGTATGAGCTCAATCATCTATTGAAACTGACGGGCGCCACCGCCTGGATCGTTCCCGAAAGATACCGCAACCTGGATTATCTTCCCATCATAGAAGATGTGTTGAGAGAAAACCCTCAAGTCCGACATGTAATCCTTGTACGCAGCGAGGGCCGTCAGAAATTCCTCAAACTTGAGACCCTCATGGATGATGCCGATGGGTCACAGGATCAACTTCAGCGTCTTAGCGAAAGAAGACCTAACCCCATGCAGGTCGCTCATATGGGACCCACGGGCGGAACCACAGGATTGCCTAAGGTCGTACCGCGCACGCACAACGATCTGCTGTGCAACGTGGAGTACGCTGCGCTGGCCTGGGAATTGGGGCACCGCGATATCTGTCTTCTCGCGGGTCCCATTGGACATGATCTGACCCTCACGAAAGGCCTGTGCGGGGTCATTTTCACTTACGGAAAATGCGTTTTGCTGGACGCGACGGAGCCGGAAGCCCTCTGCCGAACCATTGAGCGTGAAAAGGTGACGGCGGTGGTGTGGGTTCCAACGCTGGCAAGTAGATTGGCCCACTTCGACCGTCTCAAGGATTACGATTTAAACTCGTTGAAAAAAATGCACTGCGGCGGTGGCGCGAGTACGCCGGAGCTCGTCCAGGAGGTCATGGAGAAAGTCGGGTGCCATTATTTCAATGCCTACGGCGGGACCGAAGGCCAGAGTACCATGACGAGGATAACCGACGATCTTCAAACGACGTACCATACGGTTGGGAGACCTACCTGCCCTTACGACACCTACAAAGTGGTTGACACCGAAGGAAAGGAGCTTCCAATCAACACGCCTGGAGAACTCCTCGTCAAGGGTCCCGGGGTTTTTTCAGGCTACTACAGAGCTCCGGAGGAAAACGAAAAGTTGTTCGACCGAGATGGTTTTTTCAGGACCGGCGACATGGCCAAGATCGACGCCCGCGGCAATATCATATTGACGGGCCGGATGAAGGAGATGATCAACCGGGGAGGGGAAAGCATCAGCGCCACTGAGATCGAAAGGCTCATCATCCATCATCCCGATGTGGAAATGGTCGCGGTCATTCCCATGCCGGACCCGGTGATGGGGGAAAGGGTTTGTGCCTATGTCAAACCCAAACCAAGGGGGACGCTTACTTTCGAAGGTATCGTTTCGTTTTTGAAGGGCCAAGGAGCGTCAGTCCTGCAGCTTCCCGAACGGGTAGAGTTCATCGATTCCATGCCGCTCACCCAATCAGGCAAGATCGATAAGAGGGCGTTGGTTGACGACATCGCAACGAAGGTCCGCGTGCAGCGTTGAATTCAACGAGGCACCTGTTCCGACACAGGGGAAAAGCAATGTCATTGAACATGATCGGCCTGGAGAGTATAAGTTCATTTTTATCGCTCGATCGTAGAGTCTCTAGCAGCAAACTGTACTCCGTCACCTTTTGTCCCAGGAGGTTCGCATGAGGTCGCTTGTCGCTTTTGCCCCATTACTTCGTCGGGCCGTCAACGTCTGTGTTATTCGCATTAGAGATTGTTTCTTGGTCGCAGCTTTCGTCCTGACGATTCTGTCGTCCTCGAGTCGCGCGCAAGCGGTGCCAATTTTTCGCATCGCCTACGGCACGACCGGTGAAAACCCCACGGCTGTCTGGCTTGGAGTCGAGAAGGGGTTTTACCGCAAGCATGGCCTGAACGTGGAAGCCATTTACATGCGCAACGGGCCTCTATCCATGTCGGCCATGGTCTCAGGCGACGTGCAGATGAACTTTACCAGCGCCAACAACGTGTTGAACGCCGCAGCGGCCGGATTGGACGCCGTCGTCGTCGCTAACGTCATCGGCCATGGTGAGGGAATTTTCATCGCCCGGCCTGAGATTCAGAAGCCGGAGGGGAAAGGGACAAAATTCAATTTATCATCCTTGGGGATCAACCCTCCCGCGTGCAAGCCCTGGAGTCGGGGCGAGTGCAAGCCTCTTGGATCGGGTATACGTTCAGCGAGCCGTTGAAGAAAAAAGGATATACGGCCTTGGTCGATCTAGGCCGCGCGCCCATACCCTATATGGGCTCTTCTTTGGTGACGCGGCGCCAGTTCGTGCGCCAAGATCCGAAAGCCATTGAGGGCATCATCAAAGGCACCCTCGATGCGGTTCGCTTCATCGCAAGGCCGGAGAACAAAACGGCGGTGACTCAAACGATTATGAAGCATCTCCGCTTGAGCCGGCCTGAAGAGGCGGAGGCTAGTTACCGCGTGATTCAGAACTTATACAGCAACGATCTGGTGCCTCAAGCGGCCAGCGTCAAAAAGATTCATCAGATTCTCTCAAGGGCGAATCCAAATCTCCGCAAAATGAACCCGGTAGAGGTCATTGAGGATTCGTTGATACTAAGAATTCACGCGAGCGGTTATTGAAAGAGTTATGAGTTGTCTGGACAATTCCGTGACGCCCAGGAGTATCGTCGGGATATTTGCCGCTCTTCTCTTATTCTGCAACCCCGATTCCAGTTTAGCTCAGCCGCTTGAATTCATCCAGATTTCGAACGCGCCTTATTTCAAGCCGAAAACTCCTGCGGAAATCAACACCATCCAGGATGCTATGGCTGCGGTCATTACCATAACCAGTAAAGAATTGGGGCTCCCCGTAGTTGACCCGCTCACTTTGCATTTACACAAAGATACGAATTCCTATGCAGCCGGCGCGGGCAGGTCCGGTCGGCTTGGTTTTGAGCTAGTTCAATTTAGTGCGGCTGTAGCCCAGGGGCTTAGGTTTCACGTTAATATGGAAAGGGTTCGAGGCCGTCCCTGGAGTGCCCTGATGAAGTTGCTGGCCCATGAATATACTCATAACATCGAATATCTCCTTTCCTCGCTTTTTCGCGGGTCTCAATGGATTCGAGAAGGTTTTGCGGATTGGGTAGCTTGGAAGGTATTGGATTCATTGGGTTGGCAAGATTATGCTATCTCTCTCCATCGAGCCAAGCTCGAAGTGGCGCGTCAAGGAAAATCGCTCCCGACTTTGGATGAGCTAGAAGATTTGAGAGGATGGTCTGTTTGGGCGAACCAACCCAATGGGTCGATCCTCACCTACCGTCTATCATTTTTGGCGGTCGATAAGCTCATCGCGGCGAGCGGCGTAGCCGGAATGGAACGGTACTTTTCCCAGCAAAGCTTTGCCGGCGGGTTCGGCGTTGCGTTCCGTGATTTCGACAAAGAATTCAAGGCTAGTCTCGGCGTGCCAAGCACTGCCAAGCCATTGATTCAGAAAATCGAAAAGCCAGAATGGAAAGTCGGGCAACGCTGGCATTATGCATGGAAAGCCCCGGGAAGAAACGGCAGTGTTGCCCGGGAGATCCTTAAAGAAGACCAGCTAGACGGTGTGGCCACCTACGTGGTTAAAGTCGGTAACAACGAGGTCTATTACTCGAAGCAGAGCTTGGGTCTATTGGCCACCGCTGCCAAAGGGACACTAATCTCGAAAAGAAACTCGCCATTGGAATATTTTTCATGGCCTCTCGAAGGCGGTAAGGAATGGCGAGATTCTTTTGTCCTCGACAACCTGGAG
>JACPFE010000050.1 GCA_016183145.1 Deltaproteobacteria bacterium
GCTGGTTTCGCGACCAGGGCAAAACAGCGCTGGCCAACGAAACCCGGCGCCTCGATCCGTACTCATACACGCTCGACGGACTGCGGCGACAAATCGTCGCTTTGGTAAGGAAATATGATACGCATTGAAGACTATATCCCGATTGTCGGCCAAGCCACCGTCGAAGAGCTGGGTTTGCTTGCCGATCGGCTCCGGGGCAAGGCGATTCAGAACATCAACTCCACCGCCGTCGGGGGCGGCGTCGCGGAGATTCTGTCCCGGATGATTCCGCTCTTGAGCCAATTGGGCGTCAGCGCGGCTTGGGACGTCATCAAAGGCGATGAGAAATTCTTCGCGATCACTAAAAAATTCCACAACGGGTTGCACGGCGTGCCGGTCGAAATAGACGCCGGGGAATACGCGCATTTTCTCGAGGTGAACCGCTACAACGCGGAGCAAATTCGCTTCGGCGACATTGTGTTCGTTCATGATCCCCAGCCCATCGCGTTGGTGGAAAAGCGCGGCGCGATCGGCAAAAATTGGTTGTGGCGGTGCCATATCGATTTTTCCCGGCCGGATCCGAAAATTTGGGAATTCCTGCGGCAATTCATCTCGCGATATGATGCAGCGGTGTTTTCCGCGCCGGCCTTTTCGCAAAAGCTGCCGATCCCGCAGGTCCTGATCGCGCCTTCGATCGACCCGCTCGGCGATAAAAACAAGGAATTGGATGAACCGACAATCGATGCCGTGTTTGCGCGCTTTGGCATCGACCGGTCGAGACCTGTGGTCACGCAAATCTCGCGGTTCGATTACATTAAAGATCCGGTGGGAGTGATCAGGGCCTACATGTTGGCCAAGGAGCGCGTCGACATGCAGTTGGTGCTCGCCGGCGGCGGCGCGACCGACGATCCCGAAGGGCCGATCATTATGGAAGAGGTTCGCCGGGAAGCGGAAAAAGATAAAGATATTTTCGTGCTCTTTCTTCCCCCCGCCAGCGACATCGAGATCAACGCGTTGCAGCGCGGCTCGACGGTCATTTTGCAAAAGTCGTTAAAGGAAGGTTTCGGCTTGACCGTCAGCGAGGCGTTGTGGAAGGGCAAACCCACCATCGCCGGGGCCGTGGGCGGCATCCCGCTCCAGATCGCCCACAAATATTCGGGGATCCTGACCCATTCCGTCGAGGGAACGGCACAATGGATCAAACAGTTGATCGGTGCGCCGGAGTTCGCGCGCCAGCTCGGGATTAACGGGAGAGAGCATATCCGAAACAATTTTCTCATCACCCGGCATATCAAAGACTATTTGTTACTTTTTCTGTCCCTTTTCCATGAGGGAGACGTGGTTTATCTGTGATGGATCTTGCACCGCAAAAAAATCATCAACTGGATCTGAACGGGCGCCGATTGGTGATCGTTTCCAATCGTTTGCCTTTCAATGTCAGCGTGGACGATGGCGGTATTATGTACCATCCCAGCTCCGGTGGGCTGGTCACTGGCCTCGCTTCCTTCAGGGAAGCCCAACAAAAAGCGTCGGCACTTCCGTCGGAACATCTGTGGGTGGGCTGGCCCGGCCATAGCGTCGATGGTCCGCTGCGGGCGCGGGTCGTCGAGGAATCTCTCAGCCGCTACCAGTCTTATCCTGTTTTTCTTTCCGCAGCGCAGATGGAGCAGTTCTACCTGGGCTTTTGCAACGCGACGATCTGGCCTTTGTTTCATTATTTTCCCTCTTATGCGCTCTACCAGCCATCGTTTTGGGACCAGTACCGAGAGATTAATCAGCTTTTCGCCGATGCGCTGGACGCCATTTTAAGGCCGGACGACATCGTTTGGGTGCATGACTATCATTTGATGTTGCTCCCGCGACTGCTGAAATCGCGCCGCCGCCAGATGTCCGTCGGATTCTTTTTGCATATTCCGTTTCCTTCCTTCGAGGTCTTTCGCCTTCTTCCGGGACCGTGGCGGCGGGACATACTGGAAGGACTCTTGGGAGCCGATCTCATCGGTTTTCACACCTACGAGTACGCGCACCATTTTCTCCAATCGGTGCTGCGACTATTGGGCTACGAAAATCAACTCGGGCAAATCTTGACGGGGGATCATGTCGTCAGAGTCGATACCTTTCCGATGGGGATCGATTTCGAAAAGTTGGCAGGCGCGATAATCGATCCCGATACCGGGCGGGAGGCGCAGCAGCTCAGGAACGCGCTCACCGGAGTCAAATTAATTCTTTCCGTGGATCGGCTGGATTACACCAAGGGTATTTTGAACCGTTTAGAGGGCTACGAGCTGTTTTTAGAAACCAATCCCGCCTATCACGGTAAAGTCGCCCTCTTGATGGTGGTCGTGCCCTCGCGCATCGGCGTCGTGCAATACGAGCTCATGAAACGGCAGATTGAAGAACTCGTCGGCAAGATCAACGGTCGTTTCGGGAAAGTGGGCTGGACGCCGGTGGTCTATCAATACCGCCATGTTCCGTTCACGTCGTTGGCCGCGCTGTACGCCGTCGGTGATGTTTGCCTGGTTACCCCGCTCAGAGACGGCATGAACCTCGTCGCGAAAGAGTATTTGGCGACGAGGGGCGATGGCACGGGGGTACTGATCCTGAGCGAGATGGCGGGCGCCGCGAAGGAATTGCCGGAAGCGATCATCGTCAATCCCAATAGCCGTTTGGAAATTGCCGCTGCGTTGAAAGAGTCGCTGGAAACGCCGGTGGAGGAGCAACAAAGACGCAATCGGGCGATGCAACGACGCTTGCGCCGTTATAACGTGACCCGTTGGGCGAACGATTTTTTGACCGGGCTGCTTGGCATGCGGGAGGTGCAGAGTCGCATCGAGTCCAAGCTGCTATCGGACTCGGCCAGGAAGGAAATAATCGCCTGCTACCGAAGGGGCCGGCGGCGGCTTTTGTTTATCGACTACGACGGTACCTTGACGCCGCTGGTTCGCGACCCTTCTATGGCCGAGCCTGATGAAACGAGGCTGGATCTCCTCAGGTTGCTCGCCGCCGACCCAAAGAATTGTGTGGTGATCATGAGCGGCCGCGACCGCGCGACGCTGGAGGCGTGGTTCGGCGCCATTCCGCTTGGACTCGTGGCGGAACATGGCGGGTGGATCAAATCCGCTGGGCAATCGTGGCAACGCGCTAAATCCTCGACCGGCGAGTGGAAGGGGAAATTGCTTCTGGTATTGGAAATTTACGCCGACCGTCTGCCGGGCGCTTTTGTCGAGGAAAAGGAAGATTCGGTGGCTTGGCATTACCGCATGGCCGATCCGGAACAAGCCGGACTCCGCGCGCCTGAACTGGTCGATCACCTTCTCAATCTGACCGCGAAAACCGATCTGCAAGTCGTGCAAGGAAACAAGGTGGTGGAAATTCGGCGCGCGGGCGTGGACAAGGGGAGCGCTACATTATTTTGGCGCGATCATCGCGAATACGATTTCATTCTCGGCATCGGCGACGATACCACCGATGAAGATTTGTTCAAGTCCCTGCCGGCGAGCGCCGTATCGATCCGCGTCGGAATTTCCGGCACACACGCGCAATATAACGTCCGCAATTGCGCCGACGTGATCGATCTTCTTGGTTCACTAGCAGGTTTGCCGGCCCCGGCATCGCCTTAGCGTGACTAATACAAACGTATTAAGTAGGGTTACATGCTCGGGGAAGAAAGCCTTCGGACCGGGAGCAATGGGCCTCTGCCTCGAAGGCCACCCGCGCCAACCCCTTAGGCTGTTTATTCCGGCGGTTTGGGCCTGGGATGATCTTCACGTTCCTGCGCTCCCGGTTCCTCAGTCTTCCCTCCTCTCGCCAAAATCCAAATGTAACATCGATAAAGTCGTTTGTATTAACTCGCGACGGGGACCTGCCTTCGAAGTCATTCGGGTCGCCCCTACGGATTGATGCGAGAAAGAACCACATGAGCGTCCTTGAGCGACGGATTGTCCTGGATCATTCGTGAGAAATTTGCCTGAACCGTCTGCATGATTAGGCCGGGGGTTGACTGCCTCAGTTCGGCGAGCGCGTCGACGACGTTCGCTATCGCCCGCGGCATGCCGACTTCCCCCTTCAGCCACTTCAGCCCGCCGGGGTTGTCCGTTTCTGTCAGCAGCAGATGGTCGGGAACGGCCTTCGCAATGGCCTTGATGTGATCTGAATAAAGCACTTCGACGCCGATGGTGAAGCAGCAGCCAAATTGAATCATCCCGCGCAGGATATCCATCGGACCGGAGTACCAGTGGATGATCGCCCGCTGAATATCGTACTTCTCCAGGAGATCGAGAATTTCCTTCTCGCCGCCTTTGGTGTGCAGGTTGACGAATTTCTTTTGCTCGCGGGCGGCGGCGAAGAAGTATTCCAGAACTTTTCGTTGCGCCGGGTAAGTTGACGGGTCTTTCACCCAGTGAAAGTCGAGGCCGATCTCGCCGATGGCGGGGCTGCCTTCTATGTAACGAGCGACTTCTGGTAACCGATCGGCATAGTCCGCCGCGCGTCTCGGATGGATTCCGAATGTTGGCAGGATCAGCTCGGAGCGCTCGCCGATCTTCTGAAGCTCCAAGTAGGACGGCACATCCATCGCCGTTGCGACTGTGAATATCCGCTCCTGCTCGATTTGCCGCAGCGCTTCGTCGAGGAGGTCGCCGTATTTGTCCAGGTGAACGTGGGCGTCGATGAACATTAGATTTACTTAGCTCCAAAGCGGGTGAATGAAAAGCCGAAGTGCTAAGACTCGTCGTGTTTTTCCCTTGCCAACGTTCAGGCAGATCGCCTAGAATCTGTGGCACGCCACAATTGGCTTCCAAAAGAAAAGTTACAAATGTGGAAGACTTAGGGTGCCAAATTGGCACCTTAAGAGGAAGGTGGGAGAGACCATGACAGATTGGGTCC
>JACPFE010000024.1:0-5860 GCA_016183145.1 Deltaproteobacteria bacterium
GGATCGCCGTCAAACCGATCGGTGAAATCCCGCGGCGTATTAAAAACGAAATCGGCGTTGTGGAACAGGTTAAAAACGATCGGCATGCTGTTGACGGAAAAAAAACGCGCCGGTTCATCACCGGAGCCGTTGAAGTGCTGGTACCAACTGTTGAGCGGCAACGCAAAAAGGCTGCCTTCATGCCATTCGAAGGTTTGCTTCGCCCCTTTGTCATTCCATATGGTCGTCGCGCCCCTGCCCTTGAGAACGAAATGCAAATCTTCGTACAAATGTCTCATGGGGTTGAGTTTGTTTCCGGCCGGGATCTCGCTCACGTAGGCGCCGGTGGCCCCTTCCGCACCTTCCATGTTGATGAAAGCGCCGCTTCCTCCGGTCCTAGCCCATGGCTTCAGTTCGACTTTTTTCAAATCCTGGACGAAAAAAGTTCTTATAATCGGTATCCCTTCGCCGAGCTGCCATTTGTCATAAAATGGAATATTATCCATTACATTGTCGACTTCGGTCGCCGGTTTGGCCATGGCTTCCCTCCGAAAAAACTACTCACGCTTAATATCGTATCGATGCCGCAAAAGCAAGGTGAGCCAGCGTGACTAAAACCGACTCCGAGCGCCGAATTTGAAAAATACTTTCACGACAAAATTTGCTACAGCACATTGACTTTGAAAGGAAAACCCTACTATATGACGATTTAAGTATCACGCACCCAGCCGTCAGCCGGCCCTTCGCTTAATGCTGACAGCTAATAGCTACCTTAACCAGAAGGAGAAGCGCCTTGGCAACGACGGTCGAAGCACCCATGGTAGGAAAAATTCTCAAGATCGAGAAGCAGGTCGGCGATCACGTCGAAGAAGACGAGGTCGTGATGGTCATGGAAGCGATGAAGATGGAAATTCCCATCGTCGCGCCGGTCACTGGAACCCTCAAAGAAGTAAAAGTTTCGCCCGGCCAGGCGGTTGAAGCGGAGCAAGCGCTCGCCGTCATTGACTGATCAAAAGAATGGAATACTGGAGTGATGGAATGATGGAGTGATGACCTCCCACCCCAGCATTCCAATACTCCATTCCTCCAGTTTGGCTTCTTATGGATACCTGGACGTTCGGCTGGACGCTGGCCCTGATCGGCATGGGCGGAACTATGCTGGTTTTATGGATTCTTAGCCTGCTGATCCTCTTACTTAAAAAGATCTTCCCCCATCGACCCGGGCAATCGGCTGCTAAGAAAGGTTAATTGCTCCCCCATGGAATCCGCGCTTATATCCGGACTTCAGGGCCTTGTCATCGGCGTTACAAATCTGGGTTTGGGTCATGTGATCATGATCCTGATCGGGTCCGGGCTGCTTTATCTCGGCATTCAAAAAGGCTACGAACCGCTTCTCCTGGTGCCCATCGGATTCGGCGCCATACTCGTGAATATTCCTTTGGCGGACATGATGGAAAACGAGGGATTTCTGCGCTTTTTCTACGACGCCGGGGTGCGCACCGAGGTCTTCCCGTTACTGATTTTCGTTGGCATCGGCGCGATGACCGATTTCCAACCGTTGCTGGAGAACCCAAAAATCATTCTATTGGGCGCGGCCGGGCAGTTCGGCATCTTTCTTACACTGCTCCTTGCCCTCGCCGTGGGCTTCGACAAACTCGATGCTGTCGCGGTCGCCATCATTGGCGCTTGCGACGGACCCACCGCGATCTACGTCAGCTCAAAATTCGCTCCCCATATGCTCGGCGCGGTATCGGTGGCGGCCTATTCCTACATGTCTTTGGTGCCGCTCATTCAACCGCCGATCATGCGCGTCCTCACCACGGAAAAAGAACGCATGATTGTCATGGGCCTGGTGAAACAACCGGTATCGAAGACCACCAAAATTTTGTTTCCTATCGTCGTGACTATTTTCGCTTCCCTGCTCGCTCCCAAAGGGGCGCCGTTGATCGGCACCGTCATGCTGGGCAATTTGATGAAGGAGAGCGGCGTCGTCGAACGTTTGAAAAGCGCTTCGGAGAACGAGATTGCCAACATCGTGACGTTGCTCCTCGGATTATGCATCGGCGCGACGATGGAAGCCGACAAATTTTTGCGCGGCCAGACCCTGCTGGTCTTGGGTCTCGGTTTTATCGCCATCTGCTTAGACACCGCCGTCGGCGTGCTATTCGGGAAACTCATGTGCCTGGCGACCGGCGGCAAGATCAATCCGCTGATCGGCGCCGCGGGCATTTCTGCCTTCCCCATGTCGGCGCGCGTCGTGCAAGCAGAAGGACAAAAGTATAATAAAAAAAGTTATCTGCTGATGCATGCCATGAGCGCCAACGCGGGCGGCCAGATCGGTTCGGTCATCGCCGCGGCGGTGATGCTCTCGGTGCTTCAAGGAATGGGCATCGTCGGCGGATAAACAAATAATTTTATGGCGCAATCTAGGGAAGATCTAGAGAAGAAACTCGCGGCTCTAGAGAAAGTCGCCCTCGACGCCGATCCTAAACTTACCGCCAAACAGCATGCCGAAGGCAAGCTCACCGCCCGCCAGCGCATCGATAAGCTTCTCGACCCCGGCACCTTCGTCGAAGAGTTCATGCTCGCCGAAACCCAGTGCACCGATTTCGGCATGGCGGAAAAGAAGCTTCCTTACTCCCAAGACCGGGCGGTTCTCGCCGGCTCCGTCGGCAGCGCCCACGCGGAAAAAATCGCTTATGTGATCCAGACCGCCCGCAGGCTCGGCGTGCCGGTCATCGGACTGAACGACTCCGCCGGCGCGCGCATCCAGGAAGGGCTGTCGGTCACCTCGGCCATCGGTAAGATTTTTTTCGAGAACAGCATCTCCTCCGGCTGCATCCCGCAAATCTCCGCGATCATGGGGCCCTGCATCGGCGTCGGCTCTTATTCGCCGGCGCTGACTGATTTCATCCTTCAGGTGCAGAATACGAGCCAGATGTTCATCACCGGGCCGGCGGTCATCAAAGAAGTCCTCGGCGAGACGGTCACGATGGAGGAGCTGGGCGGGGCGAAAATCCATTCAGAAGTTTCCGGCGTCACCGACTTAGTCGCCCAAAATGACGATGAATGCCTCGCCATGATTCGGCGGTTGCTGGGATTCCTGCCCGCGAACTTCGAACAACTGCCGCCGAGAAAAACCACGAACGACGATCCGGCGCGCGCCCTCGACGCGCTCGAAAAGATCGTCCCGGAGGACATGAAGCGCGCCTACAATGTTCTTCAGGTCATCAAAGCGATGGTCGACGACGGCGAATTCTTCGAACTAAAGGCGAAGTTCGCGCGCAACCTGGTCATTGGCTTCGGTCGACTCGACGGCTACCCCGTCGGTTTTGTCGCCAATCAGCCGATGTTTCTCGCCGGCAGTTTGGACGTCGACGCTTCGGACAAGGCGGCGCGTTTTATCCGCTTTTGTGACGCTTTCAACATTCCGGTCATCACTTTGATGGACGTTCCCGGATTTTTCCCGGGCAAGCAGCAGGAAGAGAAAGGCATCATCCGCCACGGCGCCAAGATGCTCTACGCTTACGCCGAAGCGACGGTGCCGAAGGTTACGATCGTTCTGCGCAAAGGATACGGCGGCGCCAAGCAGGCGCTGTGCACCCGGGAAATGGGCGCCGATCAATTGTTGGTGTGGCCGGGAGTGGAGCTGGCGGTGATGGGCGGCGGCGGAGCGGTCAACGTGCTTTACCGGCGTGAAATCGAGCAGTCGACGGATCCGGCCAAGACGCGCGCGGACAAAATCGCGGAATATCAAGAACGCTTCAGCGGTCCCTTCGAAGCCTTGTCGAAGCAGTTCGCTCACGCGCCGATCCGCCCCCGTGAGACACGTAAACGACTGATTCAATCCTTAGAAGTGCTCCGAGGCAAGAAAGAACAAAGACCTAGAAAGAAACACGGCATCATGCCGGTGTGAACAGGACCAGGATGTGTCACACCTTGGCTAAGCTCTTGCCCGTCACCGTATGACTTCCATTCACACCAGGTATCCTCACGGTAAAAGTCGATCCCCTGCCAAGCTCGCTCTTCACACTGATTTCGCCTCCGAGCAGCTCGGTAAACTTCTTCACGATGTGAAGACCCAACCCCACTCCACCTAAAGACCTGGACTGGGAGCCGTTCACTTGACGGAACTTCTCGAAGATGAACGGCAGCGCCTCTTCAGGAATGCCTATCCCTGTGTCGGCGACCTCAAACTCGACCGCGCCGAGATCGGCAAGGTGGCGCGCCGACACGGTCACGCTGCCCTTGTCCGTATATTTGATCGCGTTATTGATGAGATTCTGTAAGATATGTCCGACCTTTTCGCCGTCCGTGTGTGCAACAGGCAATCCGGGAGGATAGTCCCAGATCAGGGCAAGCTCTTTGTTCAAAGAGACGTCGTAAACCGACCTGACCTCTTCGAGAAACTTCGCCAGGTCAACCTCGTGGATCTCGATCTGAACCCCTCCGGCCTCGAGCCTGGTTGCTTCGAGCAGGCCGTTCATCATGTTCAAAAGAGCCGTACAACTCAGCGTGATTTTTTCTAAGGCTGTTGCTTGCACCGAATTGATCTCCCCGACCATCTTGTCCTGGAGCATGGCAGTGTAACCCAAAATGGTGTTCACTGGCGTTTTCAGCTCATGAGACACGAAGCCCAGAAACTCGGCCTTGACCTCGTTTGCCCTCAGGAGCTCAACCGCTTGCCCCTTAGTCTGCTCGTAAAGCTGCGAATTGTGAATGGCCATCGCCGCCTGACCTGCAAGGATGGAAAGAAACTCGATCTCCTGTTCGGTAAATTGATGCTCTTCTCTAGTCAGGAATACCAAAACTCCGAGGACTTTGCTTTGAACGATCAGCGGAACGCCGAGGTAAGAAACCAGGCCGTTGCGGCGGTAAAGCTCAGGGTCTAGCGTCCTCGGGTCAGTCTGGACGTTACTGGCCACTACGGGCACCTTGCCTTCGATCGCCGCTTTGACGAGGGCAGGCGTGTCTGGCAAGTTCCTGCCCTTCCATTCCTTTTCATCGAGGTTCCAGCAGGCAGCGCGGTTTAGCCGCCCACTGTCTTTATTCCTTAGCCACACCAGCACAGCAGCATAGGGGAGAACCAGATCGATCTTTTCCATTAAGACTTTGATCACCGTACGGAGATCTAAACTTGAAGTCGTAGCCACGTTAATCTCGTGCAGGCTGGCCAGGTGCTGCTCCGACCGCTTGCGCTCGGTGACGAGCTGTTCCATGGAAGCAGCCATCTGGTTGAATGTGCGCGCTAGTTCGCCGAGCTCTCCTTTTCCATAGGGGATTTCTGTGCGTGCGCTCAGATCGCCTTCACTCAGCCGTCTCGTTACCTTCGTCAAGGAGTTTACTTGCCGGAGAACGAATAAGTCGGAGCCGAACCACGCCGCCACGAGCGCGAGCACCGCAACGATCCCAAGCGCGATGAGGTTTCGGACGAGACTACGGTTAGCCGAGGCGAAGGCAATGTCTTTCGGGACACCCACACTCACATAGGCGTCTCCAGTATTGCTCAACGGAGTAAATCCGTAGAGGCGCAACACACCGTCCATCCCGGGGCTCTCCACCGTACCCTCACCTTGACTGAGGATAACTCGCACGAGGGGCGTGTCCACCACGAATTTTCCAACCCATTTCTCCGGGTCGGGAATCCGGGCAAGAATGATCCCCTTGCGATCGATCAGGGTGACTGTCGCAGATGGTGGCAACTGTGTCTTGGCAAAGAATTTATTGAACCAGCCTAAATCCAGAGCGGCAAAGACCACGGCCAATACTTTTTCTCTAGGGCCCAAAATTGGATAGGCGAAATTGATTGTCGCCTTGTACGTGATCCGGCCAATTTGAAATTCGCCAACCGCGAAGTCTCGGGCCTGAACCGCTCGCTGGA
>JACPFE010000024.1:5911-8709 GCA_016183145.1 Deltaproteobacteria bacterium
CTCGCTGTAACCACGCTCGGTCGGCAGCGTTCACGCGACCTTTCAACGGGAGGCCGCTGCAGAATATCTCGCCGTCTGGGCCGGTCACCCCAAAGTTCGCGTAGAGCGGATAGGCTCTGAGGAGATTTTCGAGAAACGCGCCGCATGCGGCGGGCTGGCCGTCTTGAATGACGGGAACTTGCGCCAAGGCAGTTAGAAGCTGGCGCCCCCCTTCGATCAGACCCTGTTGATTAGCGGAAACCAGCCGCGCAAGCCGCAACGCATTTTGCTGAGCCTCAATGGACGCCGACCTTCGTTGCTCCTGAGCCGTGTAAAAGATCAGCCCCAGAGCCGGTATCACGGCCAAAAGAACCAGGAGGATCATGCGAACGCGCAGGCTCGAAAAGGAAATACTTTTCATTCTTCCACTCAAAAATGCGTCAACTTTCAAATCCCTTTACAACAGAGGCCTCAGCCCAAAGGCAAAGGATTGGTGAGGTTTTGCAGGCCTAAGACCTACTGCTCATTCTCTTGGTTGCCGTCCGTCGCTGCCGAACCGATCACACAGGGAATGTTCACAGTAAACGTGGATCCCTTGCCTTGCTCGGTTTCTAGTTCAATCTTTCCTCCGAGTAGCTCGGTAAAATTCTTGGCAACATAGAGCCCCAACCCTATACCGCCATAGGGTCGTGTGTCTGAGCTATCAATTTGATGGAACTTCTCGAAGATAAGCGGGAGCTTCTCTTGCGAAATACCTATTCCAGTATCTGCCACTTTAAATTCGATCAACTCTTCCTCTTTCCCGTTTGCTGGCTGCTGATCGCCGTCGGTGATCGTTTGCCCTCTGCCTTCTCTGATCATGGCCGAGATCGTTACCTGGCCGCGGTCGGTAAATTTGATGGCATTGTGAATAAGATTGTGAAGGATGTATTTAAGCTTTTCACGATCAGTTTCCACACCCGGCAAGTCAGGGGGATAGGTCCACCTTAGAGCCAGCGCCTTATCACGGGGAGGATCGTAGGCTGTCCTGAGATCATTGAGAAAATCCCCGAGAGCGAACCGATGTGGCTCTGTTCGAAGCTCCTGAGTCTCGATACTCGTGGCATAGAGTATGCTGGTAATCATGGTGAGCAAATCGTTGGCTTGACCGAGAACGTTTTCCAGAGCGCCCTCCTGTTCCGGATTGGTCTCGCCAAACATCCCGTCCTTGATCATCGCCGTATAACCCATGACCACGTTTAGCGGTGTTCTGAGTTCGTGCGACATGACGCTCAAGAATTCATCCTTCACCTTATCCGCGCGCTCAAGCCCTTCGGTCTTTTGTTGCAGCTCATTGACCTTTTGTCGCAAGTGCTCGTAAAGCTCGCGATTTTCCATGGCGACGCCCATCTGGCGCGCAATTGCGATGAGGTGATCGGTTTTATCTTCGCTAAAGTGTCCAATCTCACGGCTGGCGAGGTGGATGATTCCGCGCAGTTCTCCGGAAACTCTGAGAGGTAGAAAAGCGCATGATTCATACCCCGCTTCGAGTTGTCGCTTCGCCTTCACCCTGGAATCTTCCGCGATATTGGCGACAACGACCGGTTCTCCCGTCATGAAAGCCTGGCCAATGGCGGAGTTTTCTCGAAGGTCTCGCGTCGCCTCCAGATAGCTCGAAGGGAACCCGACATGAGCAGGATAAACAAAGGCATTTTTCTCTTTGTCGAAAACTCGAATAAGCGCGGCATCGGCGCCTGTCGCCTCTTTGAGCCGTTCCACGATAATTTGTAGCAACTCATCGTTGCCGGCTGCCGACAAGGGGGCAAGGGCCGCGTAGAGCGCTGAGAGATCCCGCGTGCGCTCGGTAATTTTCCGCTCCAGGCCGCCGCGAGATTCTTTGAGCGCCTCAGCCATCTGGTTAAATCGGCGAGCTAGAATTTCAAGCTCGTCGCCGGTATGAACATCCAGCTTTTGATCCAAAACGCCCTGGGCGATGAGGCTTGCTCCATGCTCTAACGCGCGCACGGGCCGCGCGATGCGCTCACTGAAGAAATAACTGATCCCGAACACTCCGCTCAGGGCCAGCACGAGCATGAGAAGAGCGACCCTCTCCACCTGCTTGACTTCCGCGAGGGCTGTTTCTACCGGCTCCTCCACAACGACTGCCCAGTTCGGCCTTGGCACCGCCGCATGGGTCGTAATAACTTGTTTCCCATCCACCCCTCGGTGAACTTCACCAAAGCCGGGATCGCTTCCCGGCGTTCGAAGAAATTCTTCGACTTCATTGATCTGAGAAAGATTCAACTGCAGCAGGACTTTGGAATAGTCGGGATGGGCAATGAGAGTGCCTTTTCGATCTACGACGAAGAGGTAACCCGATTTGCCGGCCTTGGTGTGAGAGACTGAATTCAAAAGGGCTTTGAGGCCAACCTCAGCGACGATGACTCCACGGATCTCAGTCGGGGTAAATCGAACGGGCACGGCCAGGGTAACGAAGGGCTCCGCCGTAACCTCGTGATAAACAGGGCCGATATAGATTTCTCCATCCATGGCCCGACGAAATTTTTCCTCTTGAGCGAGAGAAACCAAATCGGCATCCGTATGGACCCGCAAGCGGGACAGCCGGAGAATCTCTTGTCCTGCGCTGTTTGCGACAGAGACTTCCCGAATCTGCGCATCGTGTTTCAACAACCGATAGAGCGCCCGCTTGTGGTCCTCCATCCGCATTTCCCAGAACCGTTCGATCTCGCTTACGAGAATGAGTTCCGCGACCCTGTGCTCTATGAACTCTCCTATCTTTCCCGCCGCGTTTTGGGCGATCTCTTTCTGCTGCCGGGCTA
>JACPFE010000559.1 GCA_016183145.1 Deltaproteobacteria bacterium
AAGAGCCTGCTGGCTCAAGCCGTGGCGCGGGAATTCCAAGCCAACTTTATTCTCGTCAAAGGTCCCGAAATTTTCTCCAAATGGTTGGGGGAGTCGGAAGCCGAGCTGAGATATATTTTTCAATTGGCCCATCGGGTAGTTCCCTGCATCGTTCTTTTCGAGCAGATCGACACGATCGCGCCGCGCAGGGGGAGGGATAGTGGCGTACAAGCCGCCGAGAGAGTAGTCAGCCAGCTTCTCGCCGAGATGGACAGCATCCAGCCGATGAGCGGTATTGTCGTGTTAGGAACGACCAATCGTTTTGATTTGATCGACCCGGCTCTCCTTCAGGCCCGGCGGTTCGGCGCTCACATTCACGTGCCATTGCCGGATGAGAGCCAAAGAAGAGAGATACTGAGCATACATCTTAGAGATGTCATCCTCGACAACAAGATAAGCTTGGAAGAATTGGTGCCAAGGGTGTCCGCCGAAACCGAAGGGTTCTCGGGGGCTGAACTGGAGTCAATATGCCATCGGGCGAAAATGCTGGCTTTGCGGGGCGGTAATCTTGAAAAGCCTATGCCTTTAACGTTGGAACATTTGAGTGAGGCTCTGACAAAGATCAAGCGATCCAGGATCGCGCCTGAAAATTGATTGGCGAGCGAAACCGGTTTGGTTTATCCAAGAGGGTCTTCAGGCTTCCGTTTGGGTAACCGCGCCAACGCTATGCCAGTTTGCGGTGAAGCAACACTCGGAGATTACACCGCAGAGGCGCTGAGGTCGCAGAGAAATGAGTTCTCGATTAAGAAATACTCCGAACTCTGCGTACTCCGTGCCTCTGTGGTGAATATTCTTTCACAGCAAATCCGGAAGAACCATTCAAGAAAAGGGTCAACCTATGAAAAAAACTCTGCTGGCGTTGTCGATGTTTTTTCTCCTTCAGACGCCGGTCCACGCGTTGGACAAGATCAGGATCGGCTATCCGGATTTTAACTCTTCGACCTTTACTCTACCCTTGGCCCACCTACGGGGCTTTTTTAAGGAAGAAGGTCTGCAAGCGGAGTTGATCAGGATTCGTTCCGCAGTGGCATTGCCGGCACTTACCAGCGGCGAAATCGACTATCATACCGTCGTCAGTCCCGCCATCGCTGCTGCGATGCGCGGTATTCCGGTCCGAGTCGTGGCTTGTTTCACGCCGGGACTTACCACCGCGATCATCGCTCGCCCGGAGTTTAAAACGATCCAGGATCTCAAAGGGAAAACCATCGGGCTCAACAGCATTGGCGGCGGTCTCGAAACCACGGTGCGCATGATGTTGAAACATTACGGTCTCGACCCGGACAAGGATGTAAAATTCCTTGCCACCGGACCCCTCGAAACCCGTTTTGCCGCGCTGAAGCAAGGTTTGACCGTTGCCACGGCGGGCTCTACGCCCGTGGATTATCTGGGCAAGAAGTTGGGTTACGTGGTGCTCGCGCGGGCCTACGACCTTTTCAGTTATCCCAACACCGGACTGGTTGCCAGCGTGAAAAAGATCAAAGAAAAACCCGACGAGCTAAAGCGCGTTATCAGAGCGGGTATCAAGGCCAACCGTTATATCCATCAGAACCGCGACGGCACGATTCAGGTCATGATGCAGTGGATGAAAATCGACAAAGAAACTGCGACGGCCACCTATGACGGCGCGGCGAAGTCATACAATGACGACGGCAGCGTGCCCGAAGCGGGTCTGCGTATCGCCATTGATGAGGCGAAAAAGGCGGCGAATGTCAGCCGCGAAGTTTCGATCAACGAAATCGCCGATCTGACGGTGCTGCGAGAGGCGCAGAGGGAGATGGGATTTAAAGACAGATAGGAGAAAAACCTGATGCCGGCTGTAGAACGAGTCAGGGCTAAGGTTCAGGGTCAGGTTCGGGGTCAGGGCCGGATACTCACCAATCGGACAAATGTCAAAGGTAAAGGCACGCTCCCCCTCCCCGTGGGTATAAAGGTCACTCACGTAAGTTGAGAGAAAGGAGGTAACGGTGGGTATCATCGTACTGCTATTAGCCTTGTGCCTATTAGCTTCTAGCCCGGCGGCTCAGGCGGCGTCTGTCCTCACAAAAGTCGTCGTTGCCTACGGGACGTTGAGTGGCAGGTACGTTCCTCTCTGGCTCGCTGATGACCAGGGGTTTTTTAAGAAGTATGGTGTTTCGACCGACCTCGTGTTTGTCAGGGGCGCTTCCACGCTCATGGCCGCGCTGGCGTCAGGGGACGTTCAGCTTGGATGGACGGGAGGGAATCCCGCACTGGGAGGTGCCGCGGGCGGTGTTGAGGTGGCGATTGTCGCCAACTTCGACAACCGTATTCGTGTGGAGGTGATGGTTAGACCTGGTTTAAAAACTCCCCAGGATTTGCGCGGGAAACGGTTTGGTCTGCAAAGCTTTGGAGGGACCACGTGGTTATACACGCTGCTCGCGTTGGAGCAGTTGGGTTTGGAGCCGTCGCGGGACAAGATACAGATGCTTGTCCTAGGCGACCAGGTGGTTCTCAATCGAGCGCTGGAGACGGGCACCATTGATGCGTTGGTTCTCAGTGTTTCCGTGTTTAGCCGAGATCTCAAGGAAAAGGGGTTCACCAATCTGGGCCAGCTCGATCTTCCCATCGCCGGCGTCTCCGTTGTCGTGAGAAAGTCTCTTATCCAACAGCAGCCGACTATTATGGAAAATCTACTGAAGGCACAAATTGAGGGCCTAGCCTACGCGCTGAGTGCGGGACATAAGCCTACCGTGCTGGAGACGA
>JACPFE010000581.1 GCA_016183145.1 Deltaproteobacteria bacterium
CGCCACCACGAGCAGGACGGCGGCCGTTTTATCGGCACCGCCCACTGCGTGATCACCCAAGACCCCGACGACGGCTGGGTTAACCTCGGCACCTATCGCTGCATGCTGATGGGCAAGGACAAGATCGGCCTGCACATGAGCCCCGGCCGCCATGGCCGCACCATGCGCGACAAGTGCTTCGAGCGCGGTGAGCCGCTCAAAGTCGCCGTCGCCATCGGCACCGACCCGGCGCTGTTTCTCGCCAGCACGATGGCGGTGGCGAACCGGGTCTCCGAGTATGAATTCGCCGGCGGCTTGAAAGGGAGCGCCATCGAAGTCATCGAAGCGCCCTACACCAAACTGCCGGTGCCGGCTCACGCGGAGATCATCATCGAAGGCGAATGCGATCCCACCGAACGCCAGGATGAGGGGCCGTTCGGCGAATGGGCGGGTTACTATGCCAATAACGGTCTCGCGCCGGTGAAGGAGCCGGTGATCCATGTAAAATCGGTGCTGTTTCGCGACAACCCGATTCTCACTTGCGCCCAGCCCGCGCGCCCGCCGGGCTACCATTTTGCCTTTTCGATGTTCCGCTCGGCGATGATCTGGGACGAGATCGAAAAAGCCGGCGTGCCGGACGTGCGCGGCGTGTGGTGCCACGAAGCCGGGGCGAGCCGGCTATTCAACGTCGTCGCCATCAAGCAGCGCTATCCCGGCCACGCGCGTCAGGCCGGCCTGATCGCCTCGCAATGCGCCTCGGGGGTTTATATCGGCAGGTACACGGTGGTGGTCGACGACGATATCGACGAGAGCGATCTCGGCGAGGTGGTCTGGGCCATCGCCACCCGCACCGATCCGGCGACATCGATCGAGTTCACGCGCCGCTCGCGCAGCAGCTCGGCGGACCCGAGGGTCTCGCCCGATCACAAAAGCGCCAGCAGCAACCCTTCGGCGGTTTTCACCTCCAAAGCGGTGATCGACGCCTGCTGGCCCTATGAATGGAAGGACCGCGCCTATCCCGTCGTTCAGGTGAGCGCCGAGCTGCGCGCCGAGCTGCTGGCGAAATGGGCGGAGGAGTTCAAGGACGTGCTCTAATTAAAGCACGAAACTGGAAATTCGAAACAATTTCGAATGACCAAAAGAGAAAACACGAAATCCGAAGCACGAAACAAATTCAAATGACTAAAACAAATGCAATGTTCCAAACAACTCGGATTCGGGGTTTTGGATTTTCTTCGGTTTCGGGTTTACTTGGCTGCGGTTTGTTTCGGATTTCGGATTTCGAGTTTCGGATTTCGAATTTTCTCAGGAGGTATTCATGGAGCGAATTCGCAAAGATCTGAGAGTGATCTACATGGTGCTCGCGGCGATGTTTGCGCTGGGAGCGGCGTCAGCCGACATCCAGGCACAAAATCAACCTGGCGCTTCGGCGTCGATTCAAACTATACCGGGGATGCCGCCGGTCATCGACCCGCGCAACGTTTACAGCGAGATTCGGGCGGACAACTTGAGCCCGGCGGTGGCCGGCGCGTTGCCTCGTGTTTACGTGCCCAATCGCCAGTCCAACGATGTCGCCGTGATCGACCCGGCCACCTTCAAGGTCGTGGACCGTTTCCGCACGGGCGTGAACCCGCAGCATGTGATTCCTTCGTGGGACTTGAAAACCCTCTGGGTCAACAACAACGCCGAGGGACGCAAGGACGGCAGCGTGACGCCCATCGATCCGAAAACCGGCAAGCCGGGGAAATCGATTGCAGTGGATGACCCTTACAACATGTATTTTATGCCCGACGGCAGCGCCGCGATCGTCGTGGCCGAAGCGCTGCAAAGACTCGACTTCCGTGACCCGCAAACCATGGCGTTCAAGTACAGCATTGCCGCCCCCAAGTGCCGCGGCATCAACCATACGGATTTTTCCATTGACGGCCGCTATGCGATTTTCACATGCGAATTTGCTGGCATGCTCGCAAAAATCGATCTAGTCGAGCGCAAGGTGGTGGGCTATCTCAAACTCTCCAAAGGGGGGATGCCCCAGGACATTCGCCTTTCCCCCGACGGGCAGCTCTTTTTCATCGCCGACATGAGGGCCGACGGCTTGTTCCTGGTCGACGGCGACAAGTTCGCCGAAGTCGGCTTCATCAAGACCAGCCTGGGCGCCCATGGCCTCACCGTGAGCCGCGACGGCGCCAAGCTTTATGTGGCCAACCGCGGCTCGCACCATGTTCACGGGCCCAAGGGAGGCAAGGGTAGCGTGTCGGTGGTCGACTTCGCGGCGCGCAAACTCATCAACACATGGAATATCCCCAGCGGCGGCAGCCCCGATATGGGGAACGTAAGCATCGATGGCAAGACGCTATGGCTTTCGAGCCGCTTTGACGACGCGGTCTATGCCATCGACACCGGCAGCGGCGAAGTCAAAACGATCTCTGTGAAAAAGGAGCCGCACGGCCTCTGTGTCTGGCCTCAGCCGGGCCGCTTTTCTCTCGGCCACACGGGCAATCTGCGGTAGCCGGAGGAGGAGGGTTGGCGACAGCAAGAGAACTCACCGCGGAGGCACAGAGGCCGCAGAGGAAAGAGTCTTGGATTAAGAAATAATCCGAACTCTGCGATCTCCGTGCCTCTGTGGTGAAAATTATCTTCTCTTAAGGGAGGCGAGCTATGACGGAGAAAATTATCTCATTACACGCGGGGTACAACGCAAAAAGTGGGTTTACCAATGGCTTTCTCGCTCGACCCGCAGTTAGCGAGAGAAGGCCCGCTATCGTCCTGCTCTCGGCGATGTGGGGACTGAACTGGATGCAAAGGGAACTTACCCGAGATTTTGCCCGGGCGGGATTTGTGGCGTTGTCGCCGGACCTGCTTCACGGTCAACTGCCGAAAGACCGCGCGACCGCCCTGCTCGCCAAAACCTCTCTCGATGTCGATCAAACGGTAGAAGACATCTTAGCCGCTTGCCGGTATCTGCGAAAACTTCCCTGGGTCGGCGCCCAGGGCAAACTTGGAGTGGTGGGTTTTTGCCTCGGTGGCGGGCTTGCGCTGCTCGCCTTGGCGCGCACACGGGAATTTCAAGCAGGCGTTATCTACCATCACAGTCTTTTCCCTGATCCTGAAGAATTGCGCGGCATCTCTTGCAAGATTCTCGGCCACTACGGAACCGAGGATGAGACCACGCCGCGGGAGGAAGTGGAATCTTTTAGGGAGACCCTGCAACGGTTCGGGAAAAAGCACGAGATCGTTTTCTACGAGGGAATGGGCCACGGGTTTGTCGACTCACCGCTGTTGAAAGATTCCGAGGAAAGACGCAAGGCCGCAGCCGAGTCGTTGGCGCGAACCTACAAGTTTTTCCGTGAAGAGCTATCTCCCAAAGGCGCCAAGAAAAAGGCCGCGCACCGCGCGGCCTGAGGGAACGACACCATATGACCCAGCTCGGCGAACCGCGACCAAAATGAGAAAAGTCGGATTCACCACGAAGGACGCGAAGGTTTTCGTAGGGTGCGCTGCGCGCACCGGTCGGTCTCGGAATATTTCCCGCAAAGGCG
>JACPFE010000063.1 GCA_016183145.1 Deltaproteobacteria bacterium
AGCACCGGCTCGCTCGATAAGCTCGCCCAGGAATACAGAGTCAAGTGACGGAACCTACCAGGTTCCGTCATCCTGAGCGAAGCGAAGGATCTGACTGAGCGACAGCGAAGGATCTTAGGTTCTGCTCAGGGTAAACTCCGTGAAGGATCGCAGGCCGAAAGAGCAATCCTGAGATGACAGGAGGTCTTATGGCTTTAACCGCACGCGGCGCGACGTTGCTCGGTCCGGACAAATTGGAGATCCGCGAGTATCCTCTTCCCGACATTCCGCCCGACGGCGGGCTGGTGAAGGTGGAAATGGGCGGCGTCTGCGGCACCGACGTCAAATACCTTCACGGCAAGCTCAAGGTCGATTACCCGATCATTCTCGGCCATGAAATCCTAGGCCGCGTCGAGAAGCTCGGCCGCGACGCGGCTGCGATCCATAAAGTCAAAGAGGGCGATCGGATCATTCTCAAGGGCGCCCTGGGCTGCGGCCGCTGCGCCGATTGCCGGCGTGGCAACGCACGTTTCTGCCGGCAGCGCACCACCTACGGCGGCCGCACCAAGTGTGATAAGCCGCCGCATCTGTTCGGCGGCTTCGCCGATTACGTGTATTTAGCCACCGACGTGCTTGCGACCAAAGTGAGCGATGCCCTTCCCGCCGAAGCCGCGGCGCTCGTCGGCTCGGTCATGGCCAACGGCTTTCAATGGGCAATCCGCCGCGGCGGCGTAAAGATGGGCGACTATGTATTGATCCAAGGTCCTGGCCAGCAAGGGCTCTCGTGTACCTTCGCGTCCAAGCACGCCGGCGCGGCGAAAATTTTTATCACCGGCATAGGCCGCGACAAGGCGCGGCTAGAGCTGGCCAAGAAGTTCGGCGCCACCCGAACGATTAACGTCGAAGACGAAGATGTCGTGGAGGTTATCCGCAAAGAAACCAACGGCGAGATGTGCGATGTCGTCGTCGATGTGTCAGGTAACCCCAACGCGATCTTGAAATCGGTGGACTGCCTGCATCGCCAATCGACTCTGGTCCTCGGCGGCTTGACCGGCGACGCCACCGTGACGCCGATGCTGATGGACAAACTGGTTTGGAATGAGATCAAGCTGCAAGGTTGCTATACCGCAGACAACGACGCCACGGAGGCGGCCCTGCGTATCATCGAGCAGACCAAATTCCCGGTGCAGGATATGGTGAGCCATGTTTTTCCGCTGAAGGATATCGAAAAGTGCATTCGCGCCATCGGCGGTGAAATTCCCGAAATGTTCCCGACCAAAGCACTGATCAATCCGGCGCTGGGATGAGATCTCTTAAGTCGATTAACCGTCCCTATCCTACGTCATTCCGGCCAAGCTGGCGACAGCTAGCGCGAGCCGGAATCCAGGAGGAGGGGAGTCTGGATTCCCGCGTGCGCGGGAATGACGATCGGCTGGACTGTCATCCAATAAGTAAACGTCAAACTAACGGCACGATTTGAAGCGAATGTGATCGAAGGACTCAGAGATAAAGTCGTCATCGTCACCGGCGGCGGCCACGGCATCGGCAAGGCGTATTGCCACGGCTTCGCCAAAGCCGGATCGAGGGTTGTGATCGCCGATATCGATGCCGCCGCGGCTGAGCGAACCGCCGCCGAAATCGGCAAAGACGCCGGCGCGCAGGCGCTCGCGGTTCACGTCGATGTTTCGAACGAAGAGGCAACCAAGCGGATGGCGGCGCGCGCGTTTGAACGCTTCGGCCGCATCGACGTTCTGATCAACAACGCCGCGATTTTTTCCGTGGTGCCGATGAACCGGGGCAAAATTGAAACCATCGACCCGCAAGAGTGGGACCGCTTGATGGCGGTCAATCTGCGCGGCCTTTTCTTCTGCTGCCGGGCCGTCCTGCCAGCCATGCGCAAGCAGAAGTCCGGCAAGATCATCAACGTCGCCTCCGGCACCGTCTTCGCCGGCAGTCCGGGTCGAATTCACTACGTGACGTCGAAGGCCGCAACCATTGGCTTCACCCGTACGCTGGCGCGGGAAGTCGGCGACGATAATATCAACGTGAACTGCCTCGCCCCCGGCAACACGCTGTCGGAGGAAAATCCGACGGAGCAGATGATCAAGTTTCGCGAATCGTCGGTGGGCCTGAGATCGTTGAAGAGAATCCAAGTGCCGCAGGACGTGGTCGGCGCCATGCTCTTTCTCGCGTCACCCTTGAGTGACTTCATGACCGGCCAGACCGTGAACGTCGACGGCGGCATTTCGTTTTTATGATAGAGCAGCGAATGTTTGGTTTCAAAGTCACGAGAGACATTCGGAATCGCACGATTCGTCATTCCCGCGAAAGCGGGAATCCAGTCCCCGCATCCCCTGGATTCCGGGTCTCGCTAGCTATCGCCAACTCGCCCGGAATGACGCTCGGAAAAGAAACGGCGAATAGAGGAGAATCACCATGAACCCGAACTATCCGATCATCGACGCCGACGGCCATGTCTTGGAAAAAGACCGCGAGCTGCACGACTATCTCGGCGGCCGCTACAGCAAGGAGCCGCGCTTCGAAACCTACGCCTACTTTCCTTCACTCGACGGCTGGAACCGCGGCACCGGCGTCCCCGGAAAGGATCCGGAAACTCCCGCGCCCCGCTGGCTCCAATTTCTCGACGAGCTGGGCGTCCACACTACGGTGCTCTATCCGACGGGAGGATTGGGGCTCGGCCTGGTGCAAAATCCGGAGTGGGCCTGTGTACTCGCCCGCGCCTACAATTCATGGATCGTCGATCGCTTCATCAAACAGAGCCCGCGGCTTCAAGCCGTCGCCCTGCTGCCGGTGCACGAACCGGCGGAGGCCGCCAAGGAACTGGAACGGGTAAAGTCGCTAGGGCTGGTTGCCGGCCTGCTGCCGGCGGTCACCTGGTTGCAAAAGGGCTACGGCCACAGCGATTTCGATCCGATCTATGAAGCGGCCGAGCGGCTCGACATGCCGCTCACGGTCCACGGCGCGCCGAGCCGCGGCATGGGTTTCGACTTTTTTAATAAGTTTCTCCACGTGCACACGCTCGAGCACCCCTTCGCGATCCTAATCCAATTCACCCATATGGTCTTCGAAGGCGTCTTCGTCCGATTTCCCAAACTCCGAGTGGCGTTTCTCGAAGCCGGCTCGGGCTGGCTCCCCTATATGATGGACCGTATGGACGAAGAAATGGAAAAACCGTACCGCGTCCAGGCGCCGCTGCTCAAACAGAAACCCAGCGAACTGATTCGCAACGGCCAGATTTGGACGACCTGTGAGGTGGAAGAGAAGGCGTTGCCGCAGGTGCTCAAGCAATTCAATCCGAAATGCTTGATGTGGCCGTCCGACTATCCCCACGAACGGCTGCCGGACATGTTCAAGCGCGACATCCCGGAGTTCCTCGAACGCGACGACTTGAGCGAGGAAGCCAAGAAGGCGATCCTGCACGACAACCCGATCGACTTTTACCGGCTGAAGATCTAACGGAAGAATACGCCTCGCGCAAAGAACGCCAAGGGCGCAAAGGAAGAGCATTGTCATTTCGAACGAAGAGAGAAATGTTTCCTAGATCCCTCGCATTCGCTCGGGATGACAGGCCTTGGGCCTGTCACTTAGCGCCTTTGCGCCTTTGCGAGAGAAAATTCCGGACGTGAACGGAGGCATAGCATGCGACTCAAAGACAAAGTAGCGATCGTCACCGGGGGCGGCGTCGGCATCGGCAAGGCGTACGCCCACGGCTTGGCCAAGGAAGGCGCGAAGGTCGTCGTTGCCGACATTCAGGACGCCGAGGCGAAAAAAGTCGCCGCGGACATCAAACAGGGGGGCGGCGAGGCACTCGCCGTTGCCGTCGACGTGACGTCGGCGGAAAAAACCCAGGCGATGGCTGCAGCCACGTTAAAGCAATATGGCCGCATCGACATCCTGGTCAACAACGCGGGGCTCTACTCTGCTTTGAAAAAGAAAAACTTCATGGAGATCGACGGCCAGGAGTGGGATCGCGTGATGGCGGTCAACGTTAAAGGTTTGTGGCACTGCGTGAAAGCGGTCTATCCCGCCATGAAGCAACAGGGCAAAGGCAAGATTATCAACATTTCATCGGGGACGATGCTCAGCGGCTCGCCGTTTTTTCTCCACTACGTCTCTTCCAAAGCTGCGGTGGTCGGTTTCACCCGCGCCCTCGCCCGCGAGGTTGGCAATGACAACATCTGCGTCAACTCGATCATGCCGGGACTGACTATCTCGGGGTCGAATCAGGAAGGTGTTATGACGGCGGAACAGCTCGCCGACCGGCGCAAACGCCGGTGCATCCAGCGCGATCAGTACCCGCAGGATCTCGTCGGCACCGTAATATTTCTGTCCTCCGACGACAGCGACTTCATGACCGGCCAGGCGATCGCCGTGGACGGCGGCATGAACATGTATTGAGGGGCACAGTTTCTCGATCGCGTTCCTTAAGCTAAGCTTTTTGGTTTTCCTTGGATCAGCGGGATTCGCAGCCATCGCCTCAACGTGCGTCAGTCCCATATTGATTGTGCCCTCGACACATTGACTGTCGGAATATTCAGGCTGCCTGTCATCGAGCGAATACCGGCGATGGGCTGAGCATCGCGTCTCTGTCGCCTGCTCGGAAAACCCGATGGCTTTCATGGTCGTTCAAGATTGAGCCGTGGAAATTTTGGTCCCTTAACCTCCGGCAATTGGCCGAAAGATGTATAATCATCGCCGTCTTTTAGTTCCTGACTCTGAGAAACTCTCTGTGAGTTGAGAACCTGCGCTTCCACTGACTGGACCAGATGATCCCTACACAAGCTTTCAGAGCACTGCTACAGCGTCAAGCTCTATCAATGCCTCTGGCATGACCCCGGTTCGAAGAATCATTCTTGCAGGTTTGTCCGCCGGAAAATACTTTAACCAAGCTTCGTTGACTAAATCTCGCAAGTCAAAATCCTTGAGCCAGACGTTTACCTTACCTACGTTATCTAGGGTGCCTCCCCCAGCCTCGATTATTGCTTTGAGGTTTTCGAAAGCTTGAAAAACTTGGTCCCGAGGGTTTTCCGAAATGCTCCGTGTATTGGGGTCTTGCCCAAGTACAGCAGAAGTAAACAACATGTTCCCAATCTTAACGGCCTGGGGGATGGGGTTTTTATGGCTAACTGCTTTAGCAGTTTGAATTGTTTCTCTCTTGTAACTGCTCAGGTCGATTCCCAACAGGATTCACAGGATGAACAGGATTTCTGTGGAGCGGTGGGCGCCGGGATGACGTGCGCGGCGGATCATCGGTGAGCGGCGTGCCGCGCAGCCGAAGCGGCTACGTGGTGTTGGCGATCGGCACGAACGGGTTGCCGGCGAATACGCGGGCGATGGCGTCCATTGCTCCCAAGGCGTTCTTGCGGGCCGTGGAGATGTAGCTTCGAATGCGGCAGAAGGCGTGAGCGCCGGCTTCGCTACGGAACATGCCGGAGATCTTTTGCTGCACCTTCATCATGCGAATGTCCCGTTCGGCCAGGTTGTTGTCGAAGGGGACGTTGAAGTCGTACATGAACGCCAAGACTTCCTGCCGGTGCTCATCGAGCCGGTCGAGCAAGTTCCTGGGCTTGGTCTTTTTGCGCCGCCCGCGTTTGTTTCCGGCATGGGCGGGCGATGCGGATAAGGGATTGGCGGCATGGCCGTCGTCCAGGATTTTCTGATAGCGGGCCTCGAAGTCTCGGATCCGGGCTTTCGTCAGATGGTCGGTGGTCGGTCTGGACTGAGCGACCGCGGCCTTGATGTCCAGCAGGCAGTCGATCATCGCGTCGGCCCAAGCCTGCTGGTGCTGCTCGTGTACGAAGATCAGTTCGCGCAGATGATGCGCGTTGCACAGACCGTGGGCGCATTCGTACCCGAAGTACGGCTTCCAGAAGTCGTGAATCGCCCGTCCGAGGAAATCGGGCAGAATGCCGATGGCCTCAAGGGCTTGGGCGCCGCGCTTGGGATGGATGTCGTAGTAGGTGGCGGTTGCCGTTGAGGCCGCATGCAGCCACCAGAGTCTCTTCTCCACCCGTGAGCCGCTCTCATCGAACTGTGCGACCGGGGCTTGCGCGATTCTCTCCTTGATCTGCTGGACGGGCGCCTCAAGTCGCTCGTGGCATTCGCCGATGAGGTTGGCCAGCGTGCCTTCGCTCATCGGGCAGCCGAAAAAGTCGCCCAGCAGTTCGCAGGTGCGCTGGTAAGGCAGGAACTGATAGTTCTTGAGGTACACGACCGCGGCCTTGACGCCGGAGCCATATTGCACCGGGGCGTTGATCCCATCGGGGAACGCCGCCTTGTTGGTGTGTCCGCAAGCGCAAAACTTGATTTCCGCCTGATGCTCGGTGACGATCAGCCGCAGGGGAGGCAGATCGTGGACCTGTCGTTTCTCGATGCCATCGGGCGGGCAGGCCGCCAGCGAACGACCGCAACACTCGCAGCGCTTAACCCGGTGCCGCTCGGTACGATCGGGCTTCTCGACCATCGCGAGCGTCTTCCCTGCATGACCGGGTTGCCCGCCCGAAGGGCGTGCGCTCTTTTCCCGCAGGCTCTTGGGCGCAGGTTTTTGAAGCCCATCGGTCGAAGGCGGCTTACTGCTGTTGCGCGAGTTCTTGGCCAACTGGTCTTCCAGATGTTTGACCCGCTGTTCGCTGGCATCGAGGCGCACGGTTAGATCCCGCACCTGCTGCTCCAAAGCGTGGATGCGCGCATCCATCTCCAGCAACACCCGCACCACGGTCGGCGGCCCCGCGTGGTAGATCGCCAGCGCCTCTTCACGCGTCAGCATGCGCACAACTCCCGGCGGAAGCCTTGGATCAGGGGATAGAGGTACACGTCCTTGACCGAAGCGCGCAGGCGATGGTTCCGGTCGTTGCGGGTGCGCCCCTGCGTCGAGCCGAGCCGCACCCAGTTGGCCGCCTGGTAGCAGGTGCCCCGGAAACGGTCGCGCTCCACGAAGGTTTCCAGCGCATGAATCGGATGTCCATACTTGCGCTGCCAGTCGGCGCGAATACGTCGAGCCAGACACGCCAGCATATGGCTGGCCAAGTGCGGCACGGTGACCCAAGGCAACACCAGAAAGCGCGTGTTGTTGGTCAGCGACCCCAAGCTCGCCTCCCGTGCGCCGCGATCCCAGCCGATCCAGGCGTCGCGCGCCGCGCACTTCCACGCCGCCGAGCCGAACAGGGCGCAGCCCACCGGCCGTCCCGCACAGTCGCGAACCAGATACCGGATGTTCTCGCCCACCGTGTTGCGGTGGCCCAAGTAGTGATAGCGGCCCAGCAGGCAGTTGAACAACCGAAGGTCTTGCGAACCAGATTCGACGACACTCACGGCAAGAGGTCGCAGATCACGCAACGCGCCGCAGATGGGCGCAGTCGCATGATCCACCAGGGGCACGTGGCGATTTCGCAACCCGTTGGACGACGGTCGGCGGCGCTCCGGCAGCTCGATGTGGCCGCTTCGCTCCAGCTTCAGAAGCAGCGTGCGAGCGGCCATATCCTTGATGCGGCCCTGTCCGTTGCGCCAGTCCCACAGGCAGCAAAGCTCTTCGCTGAGCCGGGTTCTGCCCCAGTCCCGATGTTCAGCCAAGAGCCCTTGGATCAGTCCGATATCCTCGCCGCTCAGTTCCCGGCTTTGTACCACCATGACGCCTGTCATGGTTCACACGGTACAACATAATCGCGTCCGAGTCCAGCAGAAAAAGAATTTTTATCTCTTGCCTTGACACACTGGGAGGATAGAGTATCGCCCTGCTGGTGGCATCATAGTGATGACCACCTGAGTAGTGACGTCCTCTCAAACAGTTGCTTTTCGCGGAGGCTGAATGAGCTTGTTACGACTTTGTCGGGCCGCTGGCGAGATCGTGGGGGCATTTGCAACGCACCCGCGGCTAAGTTTTCGTCGTTTGCGAAACT